>JAEWSL010000001.1 GCA_023398295.1 Elusimicrobiota bacterium
CCCTTATCGCCGCGCGCGCCCTTTCCATAAGACGCGTCAAAAAGCGGATATTGTGTATGGAAAGCAGGCGGTGGCTGGTAAGTTCCTGCGCTCTAAAAAGATGGGAAAGGTAAGCGCGCGAGTAATTTTGGCAGACAAAGCAGTCGCACTCTTTATCAAGAGGACTCTCCTGCAGGCGGTAAGAGGCGTTTTTTATGTTTATTTTGCCCTCGCTTGTCATAGCCTGGCCGTTACGCGCAACGCGCGTGGGCCACACGCAGTCAAACATATCAACGCCGCTTGCGACGCAGTCCAAAATCTCCTGCGGAGTGCCAAGGCCCATTAAATAGCGCGGCTTTTGCGAAGGCAGATGCGGAATAGTATGCTTTAGGGCAAAGTTCATTTCCTCTCGCGTTTCACCGACGGAAAGGCCTCCTATGCAAAAGCCGTGCACAGGCAGAGAGGCCATATCTTTTGCGGCGTCTTCGCGCAAATCGCCGTAAATTGCGCCCTGTATAATGCCGAAAATTAAAGGATGCGACACTTCAAAAGAACCGTCTTTGTTGCTCTTTACGCTCTGCGGCACAAGGCTGTGATATCTGCTTAAAGCGCGGCGCGCCCAGCGTTTTGTTATTTCAAGGGCTTTTTTTGCGTCCTGCTTTTTTGCCTGCGCGGGGATAAGGACGTCAAGGCAAGTCCAAATATCGGAAGCTATTTTTTGCTGCGTTTCTATCACATTCTCCGGCGAAAAAAAGTGTTTTGAGCCGTCGTGATGGCTTTTGAACCAGACGCCGTCTTCGGTAATTTTCCTAAGGTGCGAGAGGCTGTGCACCTGAAACCCGCCCGAGTCTGTTAAAATGCTGCCGTTCCAATGCATAAATTTATGCAGGCCGCCCAGTTTTTCAAGCGCGGCGGCCGTAGGCCGCAGATATAAATGATATGTGTTTGACAAAAGGCAGGAGGCTTTTACATGAAGCAAATCCTCGTCGGTAAGGGCTTTGACGCAGGCCTGCGTGGCAACAGGCATAAAAACGGGCGTTTCTATCACGCCGTGTTTGGTATAAAGGAATCCCGTACGCGCGCTTGTTTTTGAGTCTTGCGCCGTTACTTTGAAAGGTGAAATTATTTTTACGTCTTCAAGATTTAAGTTTTTTTGCGTTGTCATAAAATTAACATTGCGTCCCCGAAAGAATAAAAGCGGTACTTGTTTTCTACCGCAAGGCCGTAGGCTTGGTAAATAAAATCCTCCCCCGCAAGCGCGCTTACCATGCATAAAGGCGTTGAGTGCGGGAAGTGGAAATTTGTAATAAGCGCGTCTAAGACCTTAAATTTATAACCTTCGTAAATAAAAAGGTCGGCCCATTTTTTGCCGCTCTCCACCGTGCCGCCAGGGAGGGCAAAACTTTCTACTGTGCGCGCGCTTGTTGTTCCCACGCAAATCACGCGGCCTTTGCGCGCTTTTGTTTCGTTTATAATATCGGCGGTTTCAGTTGGCATTTGGGCAAGCTCGGGCAGCATTTTATGCTTTTGCGGCTCGCTGCGAAGCGGCTTAAAAGTACCCCAGCCGACGTGTAAAGTAACGTAGGCTATATTTACGCCCTTTTGTTCAAGCGTTTGCAAAAGCTGCGGCGTAAAATGGAAACCGGCCGTCGGCGCGGCAATAGAGCCGTCGTATTTTGCATAAACCGTCTGATACTTTTCCCTGTCGCTTTCAATGGCTTTGGGCAGGCCGCCGCGGGCGCGCGCTTTTTCTATATAAACGGGAAGGGGCATATGCCCGTATTTTTGCGCGTAGGGCAAAATATCCTCCGTATTAAAAGCTATTACGCCTTCTCCTTCTTTTGTGGCGGACTCTAAGACGCCCTCAAGCCCTTCTTCAAAAATTATGCGCGCGCCCGCCTTAAACTGCCTAAGCAGCACGGCCCAGCGGCTTTTATCTTCAAGGGGGCGCACCAGCAAAATTTCTGTCTTGCCGCCCGTTTCCTTCTTGGCAAACAGTTTGGCGGGAAATACTTTGGAGTTGTTTATTACAAGCGTGTCGCCCGCTTTAAGGTATTGCGGCAAATCGCGAAATATTTTATGCTCTACGCTCCTTTGCGCGCGCTTTAGGACCATAAGACGGCTTGAGTCGCGCGGTTCGGCGGGATTTTTTGCTATTAAATCATCAACGTTAAATTTTTCAAATCTCTCAAAGGCCATATTATATTTTCCCCAGTTTTGACGAAGGATAATAATACTTCAAAATCTTTTTGTAATTTTTGCCGCGGCGCGCCATTTCCTTTGCGCCTTCCTGACAGAGGCCCATGCCGTGACCAAAACCTTTGCCCTCAAAATAAAGCCCTTTAATTTTGCTTATTTTACAGCTCTTAAATTTATTTGCGCCGATATAAAGCCTAAACTCATCGCAGGCAATTGCCCTCTTTTCTTTATTTGTAATAAAAATCAAAGTGCTGGCGCGGCCGCTTTCAAGCTTTTTGCCTATCTTTATTTTTTTAAGTTTGCCTTTAACTTGCTTTGGCGCCAAAAAATCATTTACCGCGCTTTGGCTTAAGCTTAAAGACCAGTTTGCGTTTGCCCCCTCTTTATCATATTTGCAACTTACGCCGCGCAGGGGTTTAATCTCATTTTTGAGCCAAGGCAAAGCGTCGGTGCCGCCGCCGCAGTTGGAATGATAAAAGGTATAAAAAATCTCCCCCTCATAGCGCAGCACTTGATTTTTTGTTTCTTCAACGGCTTTTGCAATATTTGCAAAATTATTTACGCTTCCTTTATAGACCTGGCTTCCGGTATCGCTGTATAAGTCAAAAGGGCCGCTCTTTTTTTGCTCCAAACTCTTAAGCGCATAAGTTCGCGCGGACACCGCCTGCGCTTTAAGCGCTTCAAGAGGCCAGGACGGGCTCATCTCATAGGGTAAAACGCCTTTAAGATATTCTTCCAAATCGGCGCGTTCTATAATGTCAATGCCGCGTTTGCCGCGGTAAATTAAAAGCGGCCCGCGGTATTTATTACCGTTAAAAGTAAAAAAACCGTCTTTGTCGGAAAGGGATACTTCAGCCTTGGAAATATTTTTTATGCTGCCGATTTTGGAAGGGCTTACTTCAAAAACGCCGCCCTTTTTGGCTTTATATTTTTTATTGTTATCAAGATTTACTATCTTAAAAGGGCCGCTTGCTTTTAGGGCGGCGTTTGGCGCGCCTTGGGCCAGCAGCACTTTAACTTCGCGGGCGTTTAAGACGCAGACAAACAAAATAAATAACAACGCCGAAAATATCTTTTTCATCTTAAAAATCAGAAGAGCCCGTTTGGATTTTTGCGGCCCAGATGCGCGTAAGCCTTGGGCGTGGCAACGCGCCCGCGCGGCGTACGCGTGATAAAACCGGCTTTAATAAGGTAAGGCTCTATAACGTCGGTGAGGGTATCGGTTTCCTGCGAGACGGCTATGGCCAGATTTTCCATACCCACAGGGCCCCCGCCAAATTTTTCAATAAGGGCGATAAGTATTTTTTTATCCACGCTGTCCAAACCCTCTTTATCAATATCAAGCGCTTCCATGGCCGTAACGGCAATTTCCGCCGTAATTACGCCGCTGCCTTTGACCTGCGCAAAATCGCGCACGCGCTTTAACAAGCGGTTTGCAATGCGCGGCGTGCCGCGGGAGCGTTTTGCAATCTCTTCAAGGCCTTTTTGCTGCGCTTCTATGCATAAAAGGCGCGCGCTGCGCGTCAAAATATCGCAGATCTCTTTCTCTTCGTAAAAACCTAAATTAAATACTATGCCGAAACGGTCGCGCAGCGGCCCCGTCAAAAGGCCAGAGCGCGTAGTTGCGCCCACCAAAGTAAAATGCGGCACGGGCAGCTTAAAAGTGGTGGAGCCCGCGCCTTTGCCGGTATTTATAAAGAAGGTAAAATCTTCCATAGCGGGGTAGAGGGCTTCTTCAACGGCGGGGTTAAGGCGGTGGATTTCGTCAATAAATAAAATATCGCCTTCGCCGAGTTCGGTGGTAAGCATGGCCGCCAAATCGCCCGGGCGCGCCAAAACGGGGCCGCTTGTTACCTTTATATTTACGCCCATCTCGCGCGCTAAAATATTGGAAAGCGTAGTCTTGCCTAAGCCGGGAGGCGAGTAAAAAAGGCAGTGGTCTAGAGCTTCTTTTCGGTTTTTGGCGGCTTCAATAAAAACTTTAAGATTTTCTTTTATCTTATCCTGCCCGACAAATTCCGCCAGAGTGGCCGGGCGCAAAGCGTGTTCCGCGGGGGAAGTTTTTTCCTCGTAAGTAGCTTCTACTTTAAGATATTCGTTATATTCACTCATTTGCCAAGCACCCTTAAGGCGGCTTTAATATTGTCTTCGGCGGTTTTGCCTAAAACGTCTTCTTTGGATAAAATTTCCACGGCTTTTCTGACTTCATTTGCGCTGTAGCCCAAAGCGCTAAGCGCGGCGTAAACCTCGCCGGAGGCGGCAAAATCCGCCGTTTTTATCTTAACTTCGCCCTGCACGGTAATACTGTCCATCTTTTCTTTAAGACTGTCAATAATTTTCTGCGCAGTTTTGGCCGTAAAACCGAAAATGCCCGTTAAAATCTTTGCGTCCCTATTTATGACCGAGCGGTGGAAATCGGCGGGACTTCTAAGAGCTTTTGCCAGAAATTCCAAAGCTTTCTTTGCGCCGGTATTGGGTATGTTTTCCTTAAAAAGCAAAAAGAGAGCCCTGTCTTCTTTAGTCAAAAAACCATATAGCGTCGTGCCGTCATAAGGGGAGAGGCTTTCCACAATATATACCTCCGCCAGGGAGCCTTCTTCCAACGAAGCAAGGGACGGCGCGGCCATGTTAACCTCGTAGCCGACGCCTGAAACTACCAGCGTCAAAGAAGCCTCTTTTATGTCCAGCGCCTGACCTTTAAGATAGGATATCATAGTTCTATTTTACTTTATTTTTAAGTCGCGGATTTTTAATTTGGCCGCCTGCTCTTTTTTGGCCTGTTTTATTTTATCAAGAAATTTTTGCTGCGCCGACATTTGCAAAGTAAAAGGCGCAGTTTTAAGATGGCAGAGGGCTATGGCGGCGGCGTCGGCAACGTCGTCGGGGGAAAGGACGCTTTTTAGCTTAAAAATAAGCTGCGTCATGCGCTGCATCTGTTTTTTATCGGCCGCGCCGCTGCCGCATAAGGTTATCTTAACGCGCTTTGGCAGATAGGAGGCAACTTCCAGCCCGCACTGTTCAAGGGCAAGCAAAATGACGCCGCGCGTTTGTATGGTGTGCGAAACGGAGTACGCGCGCTTTAGAAAAAACATCTCTTCCATAGCCGCGCTTTGCGGCGCAAAGTTTTGGGCAATATGCTTGATTTCGTCGTAAATTTGGCTTAAGCGTTTTTGAAGAGGAGTGTTTGCATCGGTATGGATAAGGCCGCAGGCGCATAAAACAAAACCGACTGTTCCGTCATATTCCGCTACGGCCCAGCCGGTCCTGTCCAAACCCGGGTCAATACCCAAAACCCTGCCTAAATTATTTGTCTTCAATTTTCTCCAGCACTTCGTCGGGTATCGTGTGGTTGGTAAATACGTTTTTGGTGTCATCATGGTCGTCAAGAGCGTCTATCATACGCACTATTTTACCCGCCGTTTCAACGTCGGTTACGGCAACTTCGTTTGCGGCGCTCATGCTTATTTCCGCGCTAAGCGGCTTTATGCCTTTGGCCTCAAGCGCGGCTTTGACGGTATCAAGGCTTTCGGGCGCGGTATAAATTTCGTAGCCTTCTTCGTCGGTTTTAATATCGTCTGCGCCGGCTTCAAGGGCAATGTTCATCAAATTTTCTTCCGTAGCGGCTTCTTTATCAATTAGGATAAGGCCTTTCTTTGAAAACATATAAGACACGCAGCCCGTTGTGCCTATGCTGCCGCCTTTGTCGGAAAATATTTTGCGTATCTCGGCAAAAGTGCGGTTCTTATTGTCGGTAGTGCATTCCACTATAACCGCGACCGAACCCGGGCCGTAGCCTTCGTAAGTAATCTCCTCATATATAGCGCCGGGCAACTGGCCCGTGCCCTTCATAATGGCGCGCTTGACGTTATCTGCCGGCATGTTGGCGGCCTTGCCGTCTTCAACGGCTTTCCTGAGGCGGGCGTTGCTCGCCAAATCTCCGCCGCCCATTTTGGCGGCAATGGTAATTTCCCTGATAAGCCTGGTAAAAATTTTGCCTTTCTTTGCGTCAACTAAGGCTTTTTTATGTTTTATACCTGCCCAATGCGAATGTCCGCCCATAAGAAATCTCCTTGTTTTATAACCTGTTAAAAACGATTTAGGCTGTATTAAGCCTTTTTCATTCTAGCAAATTTGGTAAAATATATGAAGAAGGGAAACCCCCTTTACGCCAAGCGGTTTCATTTAAGTCTCGTTCGTCTAGCGGTCCAGGACGCTGCCCTCTCAAGGCAGAGATCACGGGTTCAAATCCCGTACGAGACGTTTTTTTACCGCAAAAACCCCTTAAAGAAAAATGATAAAATTTAATAAATCAAAAGTTTCTTTTCATCATAACTTACGGAGCGTCTTTTTATGGATATAGGTATCGTCGGGCTGCCAAACGTAGGCAAATCCACTTTATTTAACGCGCTTACAAACGCGGGGGCGCAGGCCTCAAATTACCCTTTTACCACAATTGAGCCAAACGTCGGCGTGGTCCCCATTCCCGATAAACGGCTGGAGGATTTATTTACCTTATTTAACCCGCCCAAAAAGACCGCCGCTTTCATACGCTTTGTTGATATAGCAGGCATAGTAAAAGGCGCAAGCAAAGGCGAAGGTTTGGGAAATAAATTCCTTGCCAATATACGCGAGGTGGACGCAATTATACACGTGGTGCGCCTCTTTGAAGACGAAAATATCACCCACGTAAGCGGCAGCGTGGACCCGCTGCGCGACATTGAAATTATTGAAACCGAACTTATGCTTGCCGATTTGGAAAGCGTTGAAAAAATGCTGCCCAAACAGGAAAGCAACGCAAAAAGCGGCAATAAAGAGGCCGTGGCTAAGCTGGAAACGCTGCGCCGTCTGCAGGAATGCCTGGCCCAGGGCAGGGCCGCAAGCAGTTTGGGCCTCAGCGAAGAAGAGAAAAAAGATTTGCAGCTTTTAACCTTAAAGCCTATGCTTTACGTGGGCAATAACTCCGAAAAACCAAATAAGGAAAACGCGCAGAAACTTAAAGAACACGCGCAAAAAGCAAACGCGGGTTTTGTTGAGCTCTGCGTTAAATTTGAAGCCGAAATCGCCGAGCTTAACGAGGACGAAAAAAAGCTCTTTTTAGCCGAAGCCGGCAGCCAATACACCGGCCTTGAAAAAATTGTCCGCGCGGGCATGGACCTGCTTAAGATGTGCACGTTTTTTACGGCCGGCTCCGATATTGAAGTAAGAAGCTGGCTTATACCCGCAGGCTGCCCCGCGCCGCAGGCCGCAGGCAAAATCCACAGCGATATAGAACGCGGATTTATCTGCGCGGAAGTCTACGACATTGAAGATATCCTTGAACATAAAAGCGAAAAGGCCCTAAAAGAAAAAGGCCTCATAAGACAGGAAGGACGCGACTATATCATAAAAGACGGCGACGTTTGCGTATTTAGGTTTAACGTCTGATGGAAAAAGAACTTTGCAAATACTTTGGCGTCTGCGGCGGCTGCGCTTACCAGGGCGCAGACACTTTTGCGCAGGCAAAACGTAAAGCCGAAGCGGCGGCAAAACTTTTGCAGCCTTTCTACGACGCGCCGATACCGCTAACCCAAGCGCCGCAGATAAAATATTTCAGAAATAAAATAGAATTAAGCTTTTGCCGCCAGACGCTTTGGACGCAGCCTTTTGGCAAGAAAAAAATCCTCCGCGATAAAACAAAACCCTTAGAGTTTGAAAGCGTTTTGGGCTTTCGCTTAAAAGGCCGCTGGGACCGCTGCATAAACCTTGAGGAGTGCAGGTTGTTTGACGAAAAACTGCCCGCTTTTTGCGCCGCAACGCGCCAATGGGCCGCCCAAAACGGCCTTGCCTATTACGACGCAAGAAAACATACGGGCGCGCTTAGAAACATCATTTTACGCAAAAGCCAAAACACAAGCCAAGGCCTGATAGTCCTTGTAAGCGCAGAGCCGCCGAGCGCGCAAAACGCGCAAAGTTTTGTTGAAGCGGCGCAGCAAATTTACCCCGATTTTAGCGTTTTTTGCGCAGTAAACGACGGCGCAAGCGACGGCGCGCCTCTTAAAAGCCTTAAGCTTCTTAAAGGCAAAGAGTTTATGGAAGAAACGCTTTTTATTGAAGGCAGAAAAATAATTTTTGAGCTTGCTCCGCAATCTTTCTTCCAGACAAACACCGCCGCGGCAAACCTTATGTATGAAGCCGTGCGCGCGGCCGTAAAAAAACTGGCGCCGCAGACTATGTACGATTTATACGGCGGGGCGGGCGCTTTTAGCCTTGTTTGCGCGGACCTCCTTAAAAAAAGCCTCTGCGTTGAAAGCGTGCAAAGCGCCGTCTTAAACGGTATGCAAAACGCCTTAAGAAATAATGCCGCCAATATACAGTTTTTTTGCGAAACGACGGAAGATTTTTTGGCCAAAAATAAATTAAGCGCGCATAAAACTTTAGTCCTCTTGGACCCGCCCAGAAGCGGCGTTGCGCCCAAAGCCTTGGAAGCTTTGCTTAAAAGCGGCGCGCCAAATATTTTTTACGTCTCGTGCAATCCCGTAACTTTGGCGCAGAATATGCAGATTTTGGCGCAAAAATATAAAATTACATCCGCGCAATGTTTTGATTTTTTCCCTTACGCGCAGCATATTGAAACTTTTACGCAAATGGAACTTAAATGACGACAGATACCCTTTCAACCTTAAACCCTAAACAAAGAGAAGCCGTTGAATATAACGGCGGGCCCTGCCTTATAGTAGCCGGCGCGGGCACGGGCAAGACAAGGACTTTAACGTGCAAGATAGCATATCTTATAGAGCAGGGGATTTCCCCCTCGCGCATACTTGCGGTAACGTTTACAAATAAGGCCTCAAAAGAAATGCGCGAGCGCGTGGACGCGCTTGTAAAAGGACAGGCGGCTTATGTTTGGATACACACTTTCCACAGTTTTGCCGTACGCTTGCTGCGCCAAAACGCCGAGGCTGCAAAACTTGATAAAAATTTTGTAATTTACGACGAGAATGAACAGAAGAAAATAATAAATCTCATCCTTGAGGAAGCAGGCTTAAAAGAAGCAAAAAAAGAGGCTAACTATTTTTTAACCGTAATTTCGCGCGCAAAAGACGATATGCTGGGCCCAAAAGAATTTATGGAACGCGCGCTTTCTCTTGGCGTGTCAAAGCAGGTGCAGGCGGCCGAAATTTACGTTAAATACCAGCGCAAGCTTGAGGCGGCCGGCGCGCTTGACTTTGGCGATTTGCTGATGAAAGCCGTGCGACTGCTGTTAAATAACGAGGAAATCCGCTCCTACTACCAGCAATATTTCCAATATATTTTGGTGGACGAATATCAGGACACAAACCGCACGCAGTATATCCTTATAAAAACCCTTGCGGCCGCGCACAGGAATTTATGCGTCGTCGGCGATCCGGACCAGTCTATTTACTCCTGGCGCGGCGCGGACATAAGAAATATTCTGGACTTTGAAAAAGATTTTAAGGACGCAAAAATTATCACGCTTGAGCAAAATTACCGCTCCACCCAGATAATTTTGGATGCTTCAAACAAACTTATAAGAAAAAATAAAAACCGTAAAGAAAAAACGCTTTACAGTTCACGCGCGGGCGGAGATCCCGTTTCCGTAAACGAACTTACCACCGAGAGTGAAGAAGCCAACTGGACCGCCTGCCAAATACAAAACCTTGTGGAAGACGAGGGCCTAAACTTAGACGAAGCGGCCGTGTTCTACCGCACAAACGCCCAATCAAGAAGTTTTGAGGAAACTTTCAGGCGCGTGGGCCTGCCTTACCGCCTTATCGGCGCGGTGCGCTTCTATGACAGAAAGGAAATTAAAGACGCCCTTGCCTACGCCCGCCTGCTGATAAATCCAAGCGACACCGTAAGTTTTTTGCGCGTCCTAAATACGCCAAGAAGAGGTTTGGGCGAAAAGGCGCAGGACGCCCTCACGGCTTACGCCGCAAAAAATAATTTAACGCTGTACTCGGCCTTAAAAGAAAAAGATTTTCTGGCCTCCCTTACACCCGCCGCGCTGCGCGGCGCGCAGGCTTTTATCAATATTATAGAAGGCCTGAGTCTTACTATGCCGGCCGAAGCGCCTTATGAGATACTAAACCGCCTTCTTGACCTATCCGGCTACAAGCAAAGCATTGAAAACGAAATTGAAAAAGATCCCGAGGCCGCCTCAAGAATAGGCAACTTAAACGAACTTATAAACGCCGTAAAAGAGTACGAAGACCGCTGCCTTAAAGAAGAAAAAGAGCCTTCTTTGGCGGGTTATCTGCAGGAGGTATCTTTAATCAGCGGGGACGAAAACAGCGAAACGTACGAGCA
>JAEWSL010000027.1 GCA_023398295.1 Elusimicrobiota bacterium
GTCCTCTCTAATGTTTAGTATATACACAACAAATCTGCCCCTAGAAACGTATAACAAATTTTCAAAAAGCATAACAGCAAATGAACGCAAGTCCATGGTGCTTTTCTTATTTAGAAAATTATATCAAAGTATTTTTGCAAAAAGCCAGCCCCCAAAAGCCAAATGTTTTACAAAATATTTTTTTATTTTATTCCTTCGTCTGAAAATTTATAAAAATAGGCCTTTTTGCCCTATTGGGATAGGTCCAAATTCCCTTGCCTGTTCGCCTTGCCTTTATTAGCATATAAATATGAAGAAGATATTATCGTATATTATTACAATTATTCTCCTGTTTACCCAAAGCAATCCGCTTTGGGCGCAAAATTTCTCTGTAGAGAAATCTTCTTCCAAAGTTCCCGACAAATTAAATTTAGATAATCTTGACAAAGCTTTTTACGAACAGAAAGCTATGAGAAGGCTGGGCGTGCAGGATACTTCTTTTATGCAAAACATATCGCCCCTGCAAAAAGAAGCCCTGATAAACAGAGAAAAAGATTATGACCGTTTTTATAATCTTCTTGAAAACGCGCAAAAAGCCCAAGATTCCCAAGACGCGCAAAAATATCTGGCCGCCGTCGGCCAGCTTAATTCCCTTGCTTACAAATATTACCTGAGCAAGGACGACGGCGAAATCCCTTCCCTAAGCATTGCCATATTAAACGCCTCTTTGGCGCAGGGATTTATAGAAGATAAATTACGCGCGGATATTGAGGGAAGCCTCGCCTCGTATTTTAACAATCTTAAAATCTGCCGCAAAGAGGGCTGCGCCTTAGACTCCCTTCGTGCGATGACTTTTGTTTTAACGGACAAAAAGATATCCCAAAGCAATGAAAATTTCAGTTTGGTTTTTGAAGAGCTTATAACAAATAAGAATCAAAAGAGTTTTGAACACTTGACAGTCTTAAAGAGCGCGGCTGCCAAAAACTTCGGCACGCTGGAAGAGGACACCGCCATAAAGCTTGGCCTTATGGACGCCTCCCTTTTAGCCGCAGGCGAAGCAGGCGTTATAGAAACGGCGTCTTCCATAATAAACGCCCAGTCCTCAAGATGCAGGAAAAACCTTTTCTGCGAAGAAAAAGATCTGCCCGTCGCCGTAATAAACCGCATAAGCGCTTACGGCGAAAGCGGATTAAATCCTCTTCTTTATTTTGCAGATAAAAACAATACTTCTTCAAAGGCGGCTTTCTTACAGGCCAATTTGGTTTTAGGCGCGTATTATAAAGACAAAATAAAAACGGAAAAGGTAAAGAGCGCCCTTAAAGATTTTTACTGCACCGAAGTTCCGCAAATAGAGAACGCCCAAAGGGAGCAGCAAACCGCAAATCAAATTTATCTTGTTTACGACCATCTGGGCGGGGATAATGTTTTTGGCCAAGACGAGTTTGATTCCCAAGGCAACGTAAACAGGCGTTATTACACCATAGATAAAAACGGCGCAAAAACGCCTTACACGGGCTGCGTGGTAAAATACCGCCCCACGGTCAATTATCTCAAAGAGCAAAATAATAACACAAAGCGCGAGCTTTTGGCTTTCGGCAAATTCAGCGCGGCGGCCTTATCTTTCCTGTCGCTTGAAGTGGCCGCCCCCGTAGTAGGCTGGCAGTTAGCCCGAGAGGTAAAAGGGGCCATAAAAGACAAAAGGACTTTAGAGGAAGTCGGCCCTACTTCTTTGATATTAGGCGGGTTCTTTGCCTTTATAACGGGCAAGCCTTTAGTAGGGAAATGGGCAAAAATAGCGCAAAAAGCAAATTCTGTAAAGAATATTGGAAAATCACGCGAGATAAGCGCTTTATACAAAACAGAAACAGGGACGGAGTCCGCAGAAATAACCTCTTTATATCCCAATGCGTCCCCGCAGGATTTTATCCAAAACGCCAAATCTAAAAATATCTTTGCGACGGCGGCAAAGGGCGATGCTCCTGCTTCTTCTAAAGTTTTGGATAAAGGCCCTCAAATTCCAAAAATCAACAAAGAATTTATGCTCCCCGTTTCAAAACTTAATAATTATAAGGATATCAATATTACTTATACCACGCCGGAGGGCAAGGTCGTCAATTTTGTAAGAAGCTCAAATCAAAACATACGCGCAAGCAACGCGAAACGCAAATATCCCTCCGGCTTAACCAAAGAGGGGGAAAAGACTTTAACGCAGGATTTAATCAGCGCTTACGGCCACAGCCAAACGTATAATATAAATCCTTATATTATGGCGATAAGGGATATGTCCTTCAAAAAAGCGGTGAATCTTATGTCGTTTTTTGCGGAAAATCCTTTAGCCAAAAAGACTGTAATACAGTCCATTGTTAAAAGCGGAAAGCTGCCCTCTTTCTTCTACGACAAAGCCGTTTTACCTGTACGGACGGTTTCCCCCAAATACATTAACGCCGAACTTGCCTGGGAACTGAGAAGGATATCCACCCTGATGCAGAAAGATTACGTAAAGAACTTTGTGGAACTTAAAAATCTTTTTTCAAACGTACGCGATTTTAATTTCAAGTACGGATTTTCGGTTCAGGATTTTATGACGCCGGAACTGGTAAAAAATCTTCGCTCCAACTTCAAAAATATTTGGGGGGCGGTAAGTTCAAAAGGCATAAACGCAAACCCCGCCGATATCAGGAAATTATGGTACGCCCCGCTTACAAACGGCGAGAAAAAGACTCTTTCTCTTGACAAATATTTCACTCAATTTATTAAGACTAAATTCAGCGACAACAACGCCCCTTTTTACTCTATAAATTCTTCTCTCTGGGAAAAGATGGATAAAACCGCGCGCCTTATGTCTTATCCCGTTTTTCCCAATCCGGCCCGAGGGCTCAGCTGGCTTAAAAGCCCCCTTCAGAAAACAAATTTATATCTTAAAACAGGCTTTAATCCCGCCGGATACGCCACTTTGGAGGACTATACAAAATATCTTCTTTCAAAAGATATTCCCTCCGCTTCGCTTATGGACCTAGACGATATCAACTTGGTAGAAAAGATACTAAAAAATGATTCAAAATACCGCCAGCCCTGTTCCATGGCGTTAAAAGAAACGCCTTACGCCACTTCCCTTGAGAACTCTAATTACAGCGCGATGTCAGACCGCTACGCCTCCGTCCGAACAGAAACTAAAACCGCATTCCCCATCTTGTTTAAGAAGAAACCGTATATAGGCAAAATTGATTATTCCGTGCCTTATTACGAAGACGTGCGCGCATTTATCCCCGCGGAAGAATTAAAGTCAAGAAAATTCTTTACCGATATGTCCGATGAAATACGCAACCTGCTGCCGCCCAAAACGGAAACAAAAATGCTTGAAAAATCTATGACGGAAGCCCTCGCCACCGGCAAGGCTTACGGCGGATACGTCGCGCGTTCGTTTATCTACAACAGGTATCCGCTTAAATATATCAACGGCAAGTGGCATGTTGATACGCGCGCCGTTTATCTAGAAAGGGCGGTTTCCCCGCGTATGATTGCCGACTACGGCCCCTTTGAAACACTGGCACACGAAATCCGCCCCGTAAATCCCCTTGAGAAACCGGCTAAAAACTTTCTCAAAGGCCCCGTGGAAGGCATTTGGGATCCGGTCAAAGGCCACGTAAAATAATTTTTTTTATCCCCTTATCTTATCCGCTTGTTTGCATTTCATTTGCCAAAGACGGATTTTATTTATAAAATGGGAAGGTAGCGCAAAAAAAGCTTTTTAAGGGTTTTTATTCTCTCTTTTTGCGGGGATATTTTATGCCGGACTCTATCTATCCTTACGTTTTCAGGCCTATTTTCCACACTAAAATCTGGGGCGGAGATTTGCTTAAAGCGGCTCTGGGCAAAACCGCCGCGCCGCCGCAGACGGGCGAAAGCTGGGAGATTTCGGCCGTAAAAGGCAATGTTTCGCAAATTGCAAACGGCTCGCTTGAGGCAATGTTCTTAGACGAACTTATCTGCAAGTATCCGCCCCAGATTTTAGGCAAAAAAACCGCGCAAAAATACAGCGCGTTTCCGCTTCTGATAAAATTTATAGACGCACAAGACGACCTTTCCGTCCAAGTCCACCCCGACGACAAACTTGCAAAAGCGCAAAACTCCTTCGGTAAAACGGAAATGTGGTATATCTTGCAGGCACGGCGCGGCGCGCAGATAATAAGCGGCTTCAAGAAAAAAATCTCTCCCGAAACATATGTAAAACAAGAAAAGCAAAGCAATGTCTTATCTCTTTTGGCGGCTTATCCGGCAAAGGCGGGGCAGGTTTATTTTTTGCCCGCGGGGCGCGTGCACGCGATAGGCAAAGGCGTCCTGCTGGCGGAAGTCCAGCAGACGTCTGACATAACTTACCGCATTTACGATTACAACCGCACAGACGCCCTGGGCAACAAACGCGCCCTGCACACGGGCCAAGCTCTGCAAGCCCTTAATTTTAACGACGACGGCGGCGCGCCAAAAGAATCCCAAACGGCGCAAGGCGGCGGTCAAAATTTATGCGCCTGCCCGTATTTTACCGTCAACAAACTTTCCGTAAGCTCTTCTTACAGGCCGTCTTATAATTTTGATAGTTTTGTAATTTATCTTACGCTTGCGCCCCTTAAAATAAGCTGCGCGGGCAAGATTTACGATTTTGGGGCATGGCAAAATATTTTAATACCCGCCGCCGTTAAAAACGATTTGGAGTTTTGCTCCCCCGCCGATTTGCTTGAAATTTATTTGCCCGACCAAGATTAAAAAACAGGAGAAGAAAATGAGGAACGTCAGCTACAAAAATGATATACGCACCGTCTTAACGCTGGATGCGGGCGGCACTACTTTGGCTTTCAACGCGATACGCTCAAACAAAGAGATAACGGAAACCGTAATTCTCCCCAGCAGCCCCGACAATCTGGATAAATGCCTTGCCGTGATAGCGGAAGGTTTTGAGAGAATAAAAAAGCAAATTAAATACGAGCCTGCGGCCATAAGCTTTGCTTTCCCGGGCCCCGCCGATTATGAAAACGGCGTAATAGGCGGATATCTGCCTAACTTTCCTTCATTCAGGGACGGCGTTGCTCTGGGCCCTTTTTTGAAAGAGAAGTTCGGCGTCCCCGTATTTATAAATAACGATGGCGATTTATTTGCCTACGGCGAAGCTTTTGCCGGCGTTTTGCCCGCGCTTAATAAAGAGTTTGAGAAACGGGACCTTGCCAAACGCTATAAAAATCTTGTCGGTTTTACTTTGGGCACGGGCTGCGGCGGCGGCGTTGTCTATAACGGGGAATTATTCTTGGGAGATAACGGCGCGGGCGCGGAAGTCTGGGACGTGCGCGGATACCCCAACGCTGAAACTTTTGCCGAAGAAGGCGTAAGCATACGCGCCGTGCAGCGTTATTATAAAGAGTTTAGCGGCGACGCTCAAGCCTTGAGCCCCAAAGATATTTTTGATATAGCCGAAGGCGCAAAAGAAGGCAACGGCGACGCCGCCCGCAAAGCCTTTGCCGCCCTAGGCAAAGCTATAGGCGAACTTATTGCAAACGTCAACACGGTTATTGACGGCGCAGTTGTGCTGGGCGGGGGGGTTGCGGCGGCTCATAAATATTTTATGCCCTCTGCAATTGAAGCCCTCAACGGCACTATGCCCAAAATCGGCGGCAAAGATTTTGTGCCCAGAACGGAGTCCAAATATTTTGATATGCAAAACCCCGCGCAAAAGGAAGCGTTTTTTGAAGGCTCCTCAACGACAATAAAAATATACGGCGCCGATAAAGAGGCGCCTTATAACGCACACAAACGCTGCCCCGTGATGATATCGCAGCTTGGCACAAGCAGAGCCACATATCTGGGCGCGTACGCTTTTGCGTTAAATCAGCTTGATAAGAAAAACAGAAAAAGCTAAGCCGCAAAACCAACAGAAGTTTACGGCAAAAAACCCCGTCTTAAAAGTTTTTTAAGACGGGGTTTTTTGTTAAATTGCGGCGGGGAAACTTAAGCTGAGGCGGCTTTCTTTATTTTGCCCGCAATGGCAAGCAGGTACAAAACGCCTGCGCTCATCACTATTACCGAGCCGGTCTGCGAACCCAAAGCGTCGGAGGCTACGCCCATCACCAGCGGAAAGACCGTGCCACCGATAATGCCCATAATCATAAGGCCGGAAACTTCGTTTTTCTTAGTCGGCATATGCAGCAGCGCTTGGGAGAATATTATTGGGAATATATTTGAGTTGCCAAGCCCGATAAGCGCAATGCACGCGTAAATAGGCCACTGCGTGTGGAAGACAAGCAGCCCGCACATCGCAAGCAGCATCATCGTAACGCTGACGATAAAAATTATCTTTGCCGAAAACTTTGCCAGCAAAAACGAGCCCGAAAAACACCCTATGGTACGGAAGATAAAATAAAGGCTTGTGGCGTAGACGGCCTGGGCCAAAGTCCACCCCAGCCTGTCCATAAGTATCTTTGGCGCGCTTACGTTTGTGCCCACGTCAACGCCCACGTGGCACATAATGCCGATGAAGCAAAGCAGTATGGTGCCGTCGCCCAGCAGCGCAAAACATTCCTTAAAGGTGGAGGGCTTGCCAGTAATTTCTTCTTCCTTAATATCTTCTTTTACCAGGAAGATAAAAGCCAGCAAAGCTTCCAGCGCAAATATCGGGAACATCAGTTTCCAGTTGCCGAAATACGCCGCGCCCCAAGCCGCCAAAAGAGGGGCTATAAAAGAGGCTATGGCTTTTACGAACTGGCCGAAGGTCATAAAACTTGCAAGCTTATCTCCGCTGACGATATTTGACACCAAAGGGTTTAAGGACACCTGTAAAACGGCGTTGCCTATGCCCAAAAAGGCAAAAGATATCATCATGCCGGCAAAAGAATAACTCAGCATAGGCAGGATTAAAGCTATAATGGTAAGGCCCAAACTGATAAGGACGGTCTTGCGCCTGCCGATTTTATTCATCAACATACCCGTCGGCACGGAACAAACCAGAAACCAGAAGAACACCATTGACGGGCATAAATTTGCCACCTTATCCGACAAAGCAAAATCGCTTTTAACGTAATTGGTGGCAATTCCCACGCTGTCCACAAAGCCCATGGCAAAGAAGGCCAGCATTACGGGAATTAACTTTACATACAGTGAAGACGATTTATTTTCTTCTTGCGTCATACTTTCTCCTTTTGACAATCTTGTTTAAGCAAAGCGTAATCGGGCCAGGCGCCGGTCTGCGTGCAGACAAACGCCGATATTTCCACGGCGGTTTGGTGGGCTTCCCTTAAGGTTTTACCCGTTAAAACGCCGTAGACAAACGCGCCCGAAAAAGCGTCCCCCGCGCCTACGGTATCGGCCACTTCAACGCGCGGCGTCTTGAGGAAAGACTGTTCCCCTCGCGCGTATACCGCGCTGTATTTATCGCCCGCGGTCAAAACGACATATTTAAGATTATATTTTTCCAAAAATAAAAGGCAGACTTCTTTTTCATCGCCTTTTATGCCAAACATTTCGCTTACGGTTTTAAGTTCCTCGTCGTTAATCTTAAAGACGTCGGAAATTTGCAGCAACTGCTCAATAAGTTCCTTGGAATAATAATGCTGGCGCAGGTTTATATCAAAAAATTTAAGCGTTTTTGGGGAGGAGGCGGCAAGCAGAGCTTTTATTGTTTGCGCGCTCTCATTACTCCGCAAAGCAAGCGTGCCGAAGCTTATGGCGTCGGCCTTTTTTACAAGCTCTAAAGCCCGCTTGTCTAAGGGGATATGGTCCCAGGCGGTATTTTCAACGATAGTGTAGGACGGGTTGCCGTCTTTAAGTTCAACGAGCACGGTTCCCGTCGGATAATTAACTTCGGGCATTAAATAGGAAATATTGTTTTTATTAAGTTCTTTTATAAGTTCTGCGCCCAAAGCGTCCTTGCCGATTGCGCTTATTGCATATCCGCGCGCGCCCAAAGCGCTTGCGTGATAGACAAAGTTAACAGGCGCGCCGCCGGCGCGTTTGCCCGAGGGGAAAATATCCCAAAGAATCTCCCCGATACCGACGATTAAAGGCTGCTTCTCGTTTTGCTGTTTCATAGGACGGCTATCTCCGTGCAAAAAACAAAAAAATAAAAACCTATCCTCATTCTAACAAATTTCTGCCAAAAAAAGGAAACGGCTTTTTTTATTTCAAAAGCCGTTTCCAAATATAGGGCGCATTTGGCCCAAAACCGCGGCCGCTTAAAGCATATCGGTCATATAAGCGATATCTTCGTACGGGTGGCGGTATAGGCCCTGTTTAAGGCGTTTTTGGTCAAAGATATGCCCAAAAATACCTATGGAGCGCGCGACGACAAACAAGGCGTTTAAGCAGCCCAGTTCAATAACCTCGTTTATCTCCTGCTGGGTAAACAAATCCCCGCAGCTTTTAAGCAGGTCCACAAAGCAAACGCCTATGCAGCCGTCTACGTTTAGGATAAGGTTGCCTTTTTTTGCGGTGGTAAGTTTTTCAACGGCCAAAGCAAAGTCCAGCGTTTTTGTGTACTTGAAGTTCTTTTGCACAAAGTCCTTAAGCAGCGTAACGCGCATATCGGGGTTTGTTATGCTCTTGACTTTATGGCCTATGCCCATTATGGTTTTATTTTTCTTTTTCATCTCGTCTACGTACTGCTCGGGCGTAAGGCCGTTTTCAACGGCATACTTAAAGCCCTGCGCCGCGCCGTCAATTGCGCCGCCAAAGCGCGGGCCTATAGTCAAAATGCCGGAAGCCAGAGAAGAGATTATATCCTTGCCCGCGCGCGCGGCCACAATGGCGTTATGCGCGCCGGAAACCGCGGGCCCGTGGTCGGAAGTAAGCATAATTGCAAGCTCAAGATATTTGCGGGCAAACGGGGGCAGTTTTTTCTTGAACCACAAAAGCCCTATGATGCCGCCTATGCCCATATCGTCTTTGATGACTTTTGTTATGGGTATATTGCAATACTCAAGCTCTTCTTTTTTATCGTTTGAAATAGTGCATATAAAAGAAGTCGGCTTTCTTACTTTGCCTTCTTTAAGCGCGGCGGCAAAATCATCAGGAATAGAGCGCGCGGGGGCAAGCGGTTTAACTTTTATGACGCCTTTTTTGACAAGGGTTTCATAAGTTTCCTTAACTTTCTTGTCATAGTCGTCAAAGGAAACGGGCACTATTGCGCCTGCTTCGCGCAGGGCTTTATTTTTGGCGTCTGCCGTTTCAAGCGCGCTGCCCGCCTTTGCTCCCGCGTGGCCAAACTGCACGCCGCTTGGAAACATTTTTGCGCAGGTTCCCGTAACCCAGATTACAAGCGGTTTTTTAATTTGTTTATTTTTAAGGGCGTCCACTATTTTTAATTCTTCGGTCCCGCCGACTTCGCCCAAAACAGCAATCATTTTAACGGCGGGCAGTTTTTCGTATCTCAAGATATGGTCCAAAAGGGTGGAGCCGGGGTAAGCGTCGCCGCCTATTGCTATGCCTTCGTAAAGGCCGTCGGTATTGCGGGCTATAATGTTATAGCATTCGTTTGAAAGCCCGCCTGACTTGGACACAAAACCCACGCTTCCCGCCTGATGCAGCTTGCACTCGGTGATATTATTTATCGTGCCGGCGGTATTTGCTATTTTGAAGCAGCCCGCTTTAATGCCGCCCACGGTGGCGGGGCCTATAATCATCTTATCCATTTTTTTGGCAAGGGCGGCCAGTTCTCTTGCGCGTCTTTCGGGCACGCCTTCGGCGATGATGACAAGGGTTTGCACCTGCGGTATTTCAAGGGCTTCTTTGCTTACCTTATAGGCGCTCCTGAAAGAGGCAAAATTAATTATAACGTCGGTTTCTTTATTTGCCGCGCAGGCGGTTTTTAAGTCTGGATAAACGGGCAGCAAAATTTCCTTCGGGCCGAAAAACGCTTTTACAAAAGAAGTTTTGCCCGCGTCCACAATACCCGCCACAGAAGGGGTTTGCCTGCCGCAGACATAGTCAAAATCCAGCATTCTCTGCACGGCCTTTTGCTGATTGCCGTAAATAATCGCTTGAGTTTTATTGGTAAAAAGTTCCGCTTTCATATGCTTATTTGCCCTCCTTTAAGGCCATGGAAACAATTCTTGTCATATGCGTCTGCGGGCCGAACACCTGTATATCCAGTCCGAATTCTTTTCCTTTTTTGCGCATATTTTCCAGCCCTTCCTGATAGTTGGGGCCGCCGCGTCTTACAAATATTTTGACGTTATTTTTCTTAAGCTTGTCTTTATATTCGCCCAGGGCCTGTATAATGCCTTCAAAGGTTTTGGCGACGTCGGTAAAATTAGCTATGCCGCCGCCTATTAAAAGCACTTTGCCTCTTGAGTCTTTTTCTTTTGTCATAGCCTCAAGAATAGTCTTTGCGTAAAGATAGGTAAACTCTTTTGAGGGATCTCCGGAGTACTCGCCGTAGTTTGCAAGCTCTTTTGCAAAGCCGATGTCGCAAACGGTGTCGGCGTAAATAACCGAAGCGCCGCCGCCGGCTACCATAGTCCAAACGCGGCCTTTTTTATTAAGCAGGGTAAGTTTTAAGCTTGCGCCCGTCTTAGCGTCAAGGGAGGCTATATAGCTCTCCTCCGGCTGGGCCGTATGCCCGAACGGGGATGGAAATTCCAAATCCCCCCATATCTTAGAGGTTTCAAACAAAGAAGTATCGTCAATTTTAGCTACAAAATCAAGCGGCACGATTTCTTTGCCAAAGAAGGTAAACGGGTTTATTTCAAGGTAGGCAAAACCACCCTCAGCGTATAATTTGTATAAAGCTTTAATAAATTCCTCCACCGCAGGCTGCTTTGAGCCCAGGGGGGGCAAATTAAGTTTTATTTTATCTATATCGGCAAGTATGGGGATTTGGGTTTCTTTGACTTTATCCCAGTTTTCCTCCACGTAAATGCCGCCCTTTGGGGAGAAGTAAATTGTATCAAACTCTCTTGCGCTTTTTATGGCTACATACATCTCTTCTTCCTCTTTATGGGGGGTAAAAGGCTCAATAAGGAAATGCGTTAAAACGCCCTCCACCGCGCCGATTGTAACTTTTTTATTCATCTTGCTTTGTATCCACTTCCACGTATCGGCAAAGTTCTTGCCGGCGCAGACAAGGCCGTGCTTTCCCCTCTTGCCAAAAAGCTGGTCGGGCTTTGCCACTAATTTTTCTTTTTTAAGCCAGGCGTTGTTTTTAAGGATGTCCGCCTGTTTTGTCTGCGGGGTAACGAGCGCGAGTTTTGCCGCTCTCTCTTTATAGGAAGGGCTAAGCTGCTCCAAACAGTTAAATAGAACTTTTTTGCCGTCGTACTCTCTGATGCCTTTTATTGCCATTTTTCTTTCCTCTTGTTTAATTATAAATTGCAAAGCGCCGCGTCCGAGGCGGCGCTTTGCGGATTAAATATTACTTCTTTATTGCGGCTTTCATTTTCTTTTCCACGGCTTCTATAAATTGCCTTGTATTGACGTGGTTTTTAGGTTTTTCCGTCATAAGGGGCACAAGGTCTTTGGTAACAATGCCGCTTTCAATGCAGTCAATTACGGCTTTTTCCAAAGCTTCGCCGAACTTTACCACTTTGGGAGTATTATCCAGTTCGCCGCGTTTTTTAATTGCGCCCGTCCACGCAAATATGGACGCAACGGAGTTTGTGCTGGTTTCTTTGCCCTCAAGGTGCTGCCTATAGTGGCGCGTTACGGTGCCGTGGGCGGCCTCGTACTCAAATTTACCGTCGGGCGAAACTAAGACGGAGGTCATCATTCCAAGCGAGCCGAAACCCGAAGCTATCATGTCGGAAAATACGTCCCCGTCGTAATTTTTCATGGCCCAAAGTATGCCGCCCTCGTGTTTCATAATCTGGGCGACGGCGTCGTCAATAAGCAAATAGCGGTAATTTACGCCTGCGGCTTTAAGTTTTTCCGCGTTTTCAACGACTTCGCTTGCGAAAATATTTTTGAAGCGCATATCGTATTTTTTGCTTATGGTATCTTTTGCGCCAAACCACATATCCACTTTTTCACTTATGGCGTAGTTGATGCAGCTGCGGGCAAATGAGCGTATGGAGCGGTCCGTATTATGCATACCCATTACGATGCCTGGCCCCTTAAACTCGTGCACGGTAATCTTTGCCGCGCCGACATTGCCTTCTGTCGGCGTAAAAACAAGCTCCACCTTGCCCGGGTGGGTTATAACAAGCTCTTGGGCTTTATAGATATCGCCGTAAGCGTGCCTTGCCACGGTAATAGGCTTAGTCCAGTTTCGCACGGCGGGCAGGATATTTTTTGTTACTATGGGTTTTCTGAAAACTGTGCCGTCAAGATAACCCCTTATTTGGCCGTTGGGGCTCGGATACATTCTTTTTAATTTATACTCAAGCATTCTGTCGTCGTTTGGCGTGATGGTGGCGCACTTTACGCCCACGCCGAACTTTGCGATGGCCTCGGCCGCCTCAAGGGTTACTTTATCGTCTGTCTGGTCGCGATGTTTAAGGCCGAGGTCGTAATATTTAAGGTCAATGTCAAGGTAAGGCAAAATAAGTTTTTCCTTTATCATTCCCCAAATAATATGCGTCATTTCGTCGCCGTCCATCTCCACTATCGGGTGTAAAACTTTAATCTTTTCCATTTTAAGAACTCCTTGCTCTTGTTATTGTTTTTATTCCTTATATATAAGGCCCTGCTTTTACTTTTTATGGGATAGAGTTGTGTAGTTAAGCAAACCTCCCGCAAGTATAATATCTTTCTGCCGGGGAGATAAGCCGTAAGCCGTCTTTACTTCCCCGCCGCTCTTTAATTTGAAGTCAATTGTCTTGCTTTCTTTAAGAGCCTGTTTTATATTATCCGTCGTCAAAACTTCGCCTTGGGCGATTTTATCGTAATCTTCCTGATTTACGAACGTCAAGGGCAGTATGCCAAAGTTAATTAAATTATCGCTGTGGATACGCTCAAAACTCTTTGCGATAACGGCCTTAACACCCAGATACATAGGGCACATCGCGGCGTGTTCGCGGCTGGAGCCCTGCCCGTAACTTTCCCCCGCGACGATGATATTGGCAAGATTGTTTTTCTTGTTTTCAAGGCAGCGGTCGTGGAAAGTTTTATCAATATTCTCAAAAACAAATTCCGCATATTTGCCGACGTTGGAACGGTATTTTAAGCGCGCGCCTGCGGGCATAATATGGTCGGTGGTAATCTTATCACCCACTTTAAGCGCAACCTGCGCGTTAAGATTATCGGCCATAGGCGTATTGACAGGCGGATTGCCGATATTTGGGCCTCTGTCAATGGGCGTATGCTGTTTTTTGGCCTCTTCGGGGAAGATAAACATTGTGTCGTCAATAAAAAACTCCTGCGGCTCTTTTACGGAAGGATATTTTTCTTTTACGCTTTTGGGGCTAACTATCTTGCCGTAGACGGCGGCAAGGGCGGCAATCTCGGGGCTGACAAGATAAACCTGCGCGTCTTTAGTGCCGCTTCTGCCCTCAAAGTTTCTGTTGGAGGTTCTTAAGGACACTCCGCCCGAGCGGGGGGAAAAGTGATTACCTATGCAAAAACCGCAGGCGCTCTCAAGCAGTCTTGCGCCGGCGTCAATAAAATCTTTTATCGCGCCTTTTTTGGCAAGCATCTGTATTACCTGGCGGCTGCCGGGGGCAATGCCCAAACTTACCGTCGGGACGACGGTGTGGCCCTTAAGTATGCCGGCTGTAATCATCATATCGCGGTAGGAGGAATTTGTGCACGAGCCTATGCAAACCTGGTCAACCTTAAGCCCTTCAAGCTCTTTTATTGTTTTGACGTTGCCCGGACTGTGGGGGCAGGCGGCCATAGGCTCTATTTTGGAAAGATTTACGTCAATAACGCGGTCGTATTTAGCGTCGGCGTCGGGCAGAAGCTCAGTGAAATCCTTTTCGCGGCGCTGGGCCTTCAAAAATTGGCGGGTAATATCGTCAGAGGGGAAAATAGAAGTTGTAACGCCCATCTCCGCGCCCATATTAGTAATAGTGGCGCGCTGCGGGACCGATAAAGTTTTTACGCCTTCGCCGCCGTATTCCAGCACAACGCCCACGTTGCCCTTTGTGGTAAGCAGAGAGAGCATATATAAAACGATATCTTTTGCGCCGCTCCATTTTGGCAGTTTGCCCGTTAAGTTTACTTTATATACCTTGGGACATTTAAGATAAAAATTGCCGCCGCCCATGGCAACTGCGATATCAAGGCCGCCGGCTCCTATGGCAATCTGTCCGATACCGCCGCCGGTGGGGGTATGCGAGTCGCTTCCCAAAAGGGTTGTGGCGGGTTTGCCAAAGCGCTCAAGATGCACCTGATGGCAAATGCCGTTGCCGGCGCGGGAGTAAACTATGCCGTAATTTTCGGCTATTGTTTTGAGGTAGAGATGATCGTCGTTATTTTCAAAACCGACCTGCACCGTATTGTGGTCCACGTAAGAAACTGATAAATCCGTTTTAATTTCTTTCATTGCCAAGGCTTCAAACTGCAGATAGGCCATAGTGCCGGTTGCGTCCTGAGTTAAAGTCTGGTCAATTTTTATACCGATTTCTTTGCCCGGTATATAGTCGCCCTCTCTAAGGTGCGCTTTTAGAACTTTTTCCACTATATTAAAACCCATTTTTCTCTCCGTTATTCAGATAAAACCACCACGCGCGGCGTCAGTCCGCGTGCTATGGTTTTGATATTATGACTGCTTTACCCCTATAATCTAGCATAAAAAAGGAAAAAAGAAAACAGCCCCCCTGCTGCCTGCCGGCATCTGCCTGCTGATACTGTTTTCTGAGTAAATAAAAAGGTAGATATGAGGAAGTTTCTCAAGCAACGGCAAGCCTGTTTTAGAAGAGGAAGTCAAACTCATTCATACGTTTGCCGCCCAAGGTTTCGCCAAGTCTTCTGCAGCGTTCCACGTCGGTATATCCGGTGTTGGTGCATCTAAGCCGGTAGTGATAGCCTTTGCCCTCTTCCTGCGTTAAATAGACAAGTTTCCAAAACAATTTCCCTTGCATTACTATCTGCGCATAATAGCTGTCGGACTCATTTGCCAGCAATTGCAGGGTAAAGGGCGGAAGGCCGGAGCACGGCTCAAAAGTACACCAGGCGTCATTTTCGCAGGAGGCGTCATAACTTATTGCGATATGGCCGAAGGTTATATCGTTTATAGTCTTGCCCTGCACGAGCGTCAAAGCTTCCACAGCTTTGCCGGCGGGCTCCAAAATTCTCACGGCGCAGGCCAGCTGCGCCCTATCTCTTGCAAGCTGATACCTCGGCAGGGCAAATGCCGCAAGTATGCCCAGTATCAGAACAACGATTAATACTTCAATCAACGCAAACCCCTTAGCCATACTTTCCCCCGGCGGCGGCTTTTGTATAGAGTTTATGAAAATTTTGCCGTCAATGCAACAAAGATATCATTATCCCGCCTAAACGGAAGAGTAGACAACTTAATAAAATTAAAACAGGCCCTGAAAAAAGCGGGCCCGTTTTTTGATGTTTCCAATTATTATCATTAAAGTTTTGGGTAGATTTTCTCAACGGCGGACTTGATTTTGGCGGCTATTTTTTGAAAGCCGCCTCCTTCTATGCCCACGGGATCTTTCATGTCCTCGTCAAGGCCTAGCGCGTAGCCCATAAACAAAAATATTTTATCGGAGAACTGCGCAAAATTATCTCTAAGATACTCCGTCTGTTCTTTGGTCATAGCCAAAATCAAGTCCGCCTCCTGCATATCCTGTTTGGAAACAAACGTAGGGATATGCTCTTTTGGCTCAATGCCGCACTGCATAAGAAAGAGTTTTATTTTCGCGGGCACGGTAAAATAGCTTTGCGCAAATATGCCTCGGGAAAAAACCTCTATATCCCGGCGCCCGCCTTCGGCGGCAAGCTTTCTTAAAAGCTCCTGGGCAAGGTAGCTTCTGCAAATATTTGCGTAACAGACAAAACAGACTTTCATCTTCAAATACGCTTAAATTAAGCGTCCTCTTTTTCTTTTTTAGCTTTACATTTAGCCGCAATAAACTCGTAGACGGCCGGTAAAACGGAAATAACTATGATGCCCAAAATAACAAAGTGGAAATGCTTTTGCACCAAAGGCGTAGAAGCAAAATAATACCCGCCGAGCGTAAAAAGCAGCACCCATAAAATCGCGCCCGTTATGTTATAGAGCGCAAAATGCCAGTATGTCATCTTGCCGATGCCGGCTACAAAGGGGGCAAAAGTTCTTATTATGGGTATAAAGCGCGCAAGAACTATGGTTTTGCCGCCGTATTTTTCATAGAAATTATGGGCGGCGATAAGATGTTTTTTATTAAGCCAGACGCCGGTATCTTTGCTGAATATTTTAGGGCCTATGTATTTGCCGATGGCGTAGTTGCAGGCGTCGCCCAAAACGGCGGCGGCGATAAGCAAAATTACGGCGAGCGGCAGCTCTATTACAGAGCCCTCCACGCTTGCCAGCGCGCCTATTGCAAACAGCAGGCTGTCGCCGGGCAGAAACGGGGTAACCACAAGGCCCGTTTCGCAAAATATCACTGCGAACAAAACCCCGTAAAGCCAATGGCCCATGCTGGCCGCAAGGGAATTAAGATAAATATCCAAATGCATAAACACGTGCATTGTTTTTGCGGTAAGGGCGGTCAAATAGTTTATAAATTGCATTCTTTCTTCCTTATATATTAAGGCGATATTATCCTGCTTCAGGCGGCTCAGGCCGCTTCTTCAATACGGGGGAAAAGCGGGGGATATTTTTCAATTTTCCCCGTTTTAAGACGTCTTTGCATTTCTTTTGCGGTCGCCGGCATAAACGGCAAAAGCCAAACGGCGGTTTTTTGCAAAGTAAAAATAAGCTCAAGCAAAATTTCCTGCGTTTTGGGCAAGTCGGTTTTGGCAAGAGCCCAGGGTTTTGTTTCGTCAATATATTTATTCATTTCCGCGTTAAGCGTCCAAAGGGCGTCAAGGGCTTTATCAAACTCAAGGCGGTTCATATGATAGTGATATTTTTCTCCCGTCTTTTTTGCGCTCTCAAGCAAAGGCGTTGTTTTGTCAAAAGAAGGGGGGATTTCGCCTATATTTTTCATCGCCATATTAAGGACGCGCGAGAGCAAATTGCCCAAATCGTTTGCCAAATCGGCGTTAAAGCGGGTTCTGAAGGCCTGCATGCTAAAATCCCCGTCCCCGCCGAAGGGCACCTCGCGGAACAGGAAATAACGCAGCGCGTCCACGCCGTATTTTGAGGTAACTTCGCAGGGATCAATAAAGTTCCCGCGGGTTTTGGACATTTTTTCTCCCTCAATAGTCCACCAGCCGTGCGCAAAAACCATTTTTGGCAAAGGCAGCCCCAAAGCCATTAAAACAGCCGGCCATATGACCGCGTGAAAGCGGAATATTTCTTTGCCGATAAGATGGACGTCCGCAGGCCAAAAAGAGTCAAAATCGCACGGATAATCCGCAAATTCCTTAAGCCCGAGCTTCTTGCCGTATCCGACGGCGGAAATATAATTTATAAGCGCGTCAAACCAGACGTAAATAGTATGTTTTTGGTCCGATAAAACGGGTATGCCCCAGGCAACTTTAGTCCTGCTTACCGATAAATCTTTAAGCCCGCCTTTGACAAAATTTTCTATTTCCGAGGCTCTAAACGCCGGACTTAAAAACTCTTTGTTTGCGGCGTAGAAATCAAGCAAGGGTTTCTCGTAGGCGGAAAGTTTGAAAAAATAAGTTTCTTCCTCAATTTCTTTCACTTCTTTTTTATGGACGGGGCATTTGCCGTCAATAAGCTCGCTTTCGTCAATATAGGCTTCGCACGAAGCGCAGTATTTGCCTTTGTAAGAGCCTTTATAAATATCTCCTTTTTTGAGCAGGATTTCAAAGATTTCCTGCACGACGCGCGTATGCCTCTCCTGCGTGGTGCGGATAATATCGTCGTACTCAACGCCCAAGGCCTGCCAGAGAGCCAAAAACTTATCAAACATGCCGTCAACCCATTTCTGGGGGCTTACGCCTGCGGCTTTGGCGGCGTTTTCAATGTTAATGCCGTGCTCGTCTGTGCCGGTTAAAAAATAAACTTCCTGCCCGCAGATTCTTTTATATCTTGTCATCGTATCGGCGGCAAGGGTGGTATAGGCGTGGCCTATGTGCGGCGCGGAATTAAGATAGTAAATAGGGGTTGTTATATAAAATTTCTTTGTCATTTTTAAGGCTCCTTATAAATACTTTCCAAACATATCTTTATTTTAAGTTGACGCCCAATTTCTCGGCGTTGTTTAAGGCGGCTTCCGTTACCAGCGCGGGGGAAGTGTTCCTTGCCAAAGCTTTTTTGTAAAAAACTATTTTCTCAAGCAGTTCTTTAAGCCCGCTTTTTTCTTTTTCTTCACGCGCCGAAATCCATTTTTCGTAAGCCGCGCAGGAAAGCATATCAAGCAAACAGCCCGCCTCAACGCGGGCGGAGACCAAAACGCGCGGCAGCGCCAGCGCGGCCTGCGCGGCAAAAGCGGGGCCGCTTTCAAGCGGGATAATATTTTCCAGCGCCTGCGCGCTTAAACGCGCGCGCGCGCCCGAGCCCTGCGCAAAACGCGCCGCCTGAGCGGCGAGGGAAGGCTCAATTCCTTCGCGCGCCAGAATATCTTCTATTATCTTATTTCCAAGCGGGGCAAAAGTTATTGTTTGGCATCGCGATAAAATGGTGGGCAGCATAGCTTCCCTTTTTGAAGAGATTAAAATCCAGATGGTATTTTCGGGCGGCTCTTCAATAAATTTAAGCAGAGCGTTTGCGCCTTCTTCAAGAAGGGTTTGCGCGCTGTCAATAATAAAGACCTTCCATTTGGCCGCGGCGGCCTTCTGCTGGGAGGCGGCGGTCAAGGCGCGCACGGTATCCACTTTTATTGTTTGCTGTTTTTCCTCTTCTTCTTTGCGCAAAGCCGCCTGATAAGCATAATCGGCAAAAATGACGTCGGGGTGAGTGGCGGCCTCAATATGTAGGCAATTCCTGCAAAACCCGCAGCAATCGTGTTTTTTTACTGCGTTTTCGTCCAGGCAGTTGAGGGCTTTTGCAAACTCGCGGGCAGCGGCGGCTTTGCCCACGCCCTGCGGGCCGCAGAAAATCATTGCGCGCGGTATTTTTTTTGCCTTAAGAAAACCGCGCAAAGTTTCCAGCGCGCGCTGTTGTCCCAGGATTTTATCAAAAGCCATAACTTAAAAACTCCCCGCGCAAAGCGCAAAGATGACAAGCCCGCCGCTGCGCAGCGCTGCGCGCATAAAAAAAGCAAGTTATTTCTGCGAAGTATTTTTCCAAATGCCGCGCGCTTCAAGTTCGTCGCGGACGGTTTTATGCACTTCTTCAACATATCCGTCGGCGTCTATGACCACGGCGTTTTCCTGCTTTTTGGCAAGCTCTCTGTAGCCTTGGCGCATTTTATAGCGAAAGCCTTCGTCTTCCTGCTCCAAACGGTCGGAAAAAAGATATTCCCCGCGCTCTGCAAAATACTTATCGGACATCAGAAAGATAAGCGTTAAATCTGGCTTAAGGCCGCTTGTGGCTATAGCGTTAAGCTCATTGACCAAAGACATTTCTATGCCTCTGCCGTAACCCTGATACGCGCAGGAAGACATAGTGTATCGTTCGCAAATTACTATTTTGCCCTCTTGTAAAGCGGGCATAATTTTATTTTGCGTATGCTGGGCGCGCGCGGCTTCGTAAAGCAGCAGCTCCGCCAGCGGGGTTACGTCGTTGGTAGGGTCCAAAAGCATACGGCGGATATCTTCGGCAATACTGTCGCCGCCGGGTTCGCGGGTAATAATCACATCGGCGCCTTGTCTCATTAAAAATTTATAGAGTAATTTTGCCTGAGTGCTCTTTCCGCATCTGTCGGGCCCTTCAAACACAATGAATTTTCCTTTATATATCACAAGCTCACCATTAAAAGCGGATTTAATTTTAGATGCTCATATATTTTATCATTTTTACAGCTTTGCTTTTTTACACATTTTTCGGCAGGCGGGAAAAAGCTCTTTTCCCGCCTGCGCTTACTTTTAGTATAATTTTTTATTATGAGCACATTTGCCTGTTTGCTGTATGGCGCGCTGTTATTC
>JAEWSL010000028.1 GCA_023398295.1 Elusimicrobiota bacterium
CTCTAACGCCAGGATACAAACCGCAGTTTTACTTTAGAACTACGGACGTGACGGGAGAGTTACAGTTTAAGGGCGATATGATAATGCCCGGAGATAATGCGGAAATAGAAGTAACGCTGATAACGCCTGTAGCGATGGAAGAAGGAGTACGTTTTGCGATAAGGGAAGGAGGCAGAACGGTAGGAGCGGGCGTAGTCACCAAAATTATTGAGTAACAACGCAGATTAAACAACCTAAGAGGGACATTGATCGCAATGTCCCTCTAGGTATCTTAAAAGAACAGCAAAAACAGGTAATTAAAAATGGCGACAGAAAGAATAACTTTTGTCCTTTCATGCACGGAATGCAAGAGCAAAAACTATTATTTTGCAAAAGGCAAAAAGAAAGATTATAAAGTTGAATTAAACAAGTTTTGCAAGAAATGCGGCAAGACGACCGCGCATAAAGAAAGCAAGGCTTCCAAATAAGCGGTTGTTTTTGGGCTGCCAGCAGGTACGGGAGCGTCGGTTAACTGGTAAACCACCGGTCTCCAAAACCGGGACTGAAGGTTCGAGTCCTTCCGCTCCTGCCATAAAAAGGCGCCCGTAACTTAAAATAACGGCAGGTTGGTATGAATAAAGCAATGAGTTTTTTGAGAGAGTCTTATATGGAACTTAAAAAAAGCATATGGCTCTCAAAAGCGCAAATGATACAGTCCACAATTTTTGTTTTTGTGGTCGTGGCTATAATTGCGGTTTACGTAAGCGGGATAGATTTTATTTTATCCTCAATTTTAGGCAAGATAATCGGGAGCAATTAGCATGGCAGACGAACAAACACCAAATACCGCGGCAAAGCCCGTTGCGGATACTACGGCTCAAACTCCTGAAAGTACCGCTCCCGCGCAGACGGGAGCTGCGGCCAAAAGTGCCCCTCTTCCCGAGAACGCCGCCACGGTTGAAAATACTGCCGGGCAGCAGCAAACCTCCGCCGTTTTCGGCGAAAAGAATTGGTATGTAGTGCATACTCAAACCGGCCACGAAGATAAAGTGCGCGAAAAGATTTTAACCCAAAAGAAAGTGCAAAACTTTGAAGACAGGATTTTTGAAGTTTTAGTGCCGACCGAGCAGGTCGTTGAAGTAAAACAAAACAAAAAAATTGAAAGGAAGAGAAAATTTTTCCCGGGATATATTTTAGTTGAAATGATTCTTACCAGCGAAAGTTATTGGTTTATCCGCAATATTTCGGGAGTGAGCGGGTTTTTGGGAGATCCCTCCCCCGTGCCTCTTCCCGAAGAGGAAATTACCGGCATAGTGGAACTTACCTCTTCTACGGAAGGCAAACCGCGCCACGCCGTGCAGTTCAGCCGCGGCGAACAGGTGCGCGTTACAGAAGGGCCTTTTAAGCACTTTGTGGGCGTAATAGAAGACGTTAACGAAACAAAGAATAAACTTAAAGTTATGGTAACCGTTTTTGACAGGGCGACGCCCGTTGAAGTTGATTACCTCCAGGTAGAAAAAATAAATTAATTTTGTAGCAAACCCGCCTTGCGCGGGCTGTTAAGGAGTCAGTTAAAATGGCAAAAGAGAAAAAGATAAAAGGATACATTAAACTGCAAATTCCGGCCGGTTCGGCCAACCCTGCGCCGCCTGTAGGCCCCGCATTGGGCCAGCACGGCGTAAACATCATGGAATTTTGCAAACAGTTTAATGCAAAAACAGCAAAGCTGGAAAAAGGCATAAAGATACCTGTCGTCATCACCGTTTTTGAGGACAGATCTTTCGCCTTTATTACCAAGATGCCGCCTATGGCAGTGCTTATCGTAAAGAAGCTGGGCCTGCAAAAAGGTTCGGGTGCGCCTCACAAAGACAAAGTGGGCAAACTTACGCAGAAGCAGTGCGAAGAAATAGCTTCGGAAAAACTGCCGGACTTAAACACAAAAGATGTTAAGCAGGCGGCCGAAATGGTAAAAGGCACGGCCAGAAGCATGGGCGTTGATATTGTAAAATAAAACAAAAATAAGGGAGGGTTTTTATAAAACCCGTTTAACCTTCAGGAGATAATATGGGAAAAAGAATGCAGGCGGCCGCAAAGGCGATAGACTCTTCAAAGCTCTACTCGTTGAAAGAAGGCTCCGCCCTTTGTAAAGATAATGCGAAAGCTAAGTTTGACGAAACGGTTGAACTTCACGTTCGCTTAGGGATTGACACAAAAAAGTCCGACCAGCAGGTAAGAACAATGGTTGTTCTCCCTCACGGTTTGGGCAAGACCAAACGCGTAGGCGTAATTGCAAAAAGCGAGCATGCGCTTGAAGCGCAGAAAGCCGGCGCAGATATCGTCGGCGGGGACGATTTGGTTGAAGAAATAGTCAAAGGTAAAATTGATTTTGACGTTCTTGTCGCCACCCCGGATGTTATGCGCGATTTAGCCAAAGCGGCAAAGATTTTAGGGCCGCGCGGGCTTATGCCTAATCCGAAAGCAGGCACGGTAACCTTTGATATTGCCAAAACCGTCAAAGAGCTTAAAGCCGGCCGCATTGAGTTTAAGGCCGACGCTTACGGCATCGTGCACGTTCCGGTTGGCAAAGCTTCTTTTGACGCAGTCAAGATATACGAAAACGCAAAAGCTGTTATAGACACTATAATTAAAATAAAACCTTCAACTTCAAAAGGCGTTTATATGAAATCCGTTACCCTCTCTTCCACGATGGGGCGCGGCGTGCATATAGACACTGCGAAAGTGAACGCTTAAAAACGCTCTTTTGCCGACATAAGAAAACCCGCCTGTTTTTAACAGGCGGGTTTTTGGCGGCTTAAAAGTCGGGGTTAATTTATTTCGTATTTATTTGATGATTCTTCCTGCCAGCCTAAAGCTCTGGCGGCTTTGTTAAGGCGATTTATCGTTGTGGCATCGGTGGTATTCAGCACTTGAAAATATCTTTTGCCGGCCGCTATTCCGGAGGAAGTATCAGTATATTCAAAGAGGAAGTTCCAGTCGTTAATATTTGTCGTTGTTTGGCAGGCGTACGATAAGTTTTTGGGGATATCATATCCGTCCTCGCCTTGCTCTACAGACAGGGATATAGAACATTTAGGGTTTTCGCTGTTGGCTGTTTGTCCTTCTATTTTGAAATTAGGAGGCAACTGTATGGAAAGCTTTGCTAAAGTGGAAGGCGCTTCGTTTTTTGCTGAAAAGTATCTTATGACAGACTCGCTTATTGATGACGCCAAAGGCAGCTGCGCCGCTATTTTTGTTTTTTGCACTACTGTCATATACTGCGGCACCGCAAAAGAACTTATTATACCTATAATAAGCACCGTTACCAAAACTTCCGATAAAGTAAAACCCTTTCTATTTTTTTTCATAAACACCTCTTTGCGTCTTTTGTAGTTAATATATCATTTCTTTTTGCTTTGATAAAGTCTTTTAACTTCGGGATATATTTTAATGAAAGCTTTTACGACCTGCGGATCAAAATCTTTTCCGCTTTGCGCAATAATATAATCATAAGCGATGTCAAGCGGCCAGGCTTTTTTATAAACGCGTTTCATGCAAAGCGCGTCAAAGACATCGGCCACGGACATAATTCTTGCCTCAAGCGGGATTTCGCCGTTTTTTAGGCCCTCTGGGTAGCCTTTGCCGTTATAATGCTCGTGATGATATTTGCTCATCTTATAAGCCGTTTCCAAAAACTTTGATTTTGCGCCGGCCAAGATTTTGCCCCCGTACTCCGTATGCTTCTTCATTATTTCAAATTCTTCTTCGGTCAGTTTGGCGGGTTTTAGCAGGATATTATCGGGTATGGCCACTTTTCCTATATCGTGCAGAAGGCTGGCGTTTTTTATTATATCGGCCTCCTGCGGAGTAAATTTTAATTCCAAAGCAAGCAGCTGGCATAAGCGGCTTATGTTATAGAGATGGATTTTGGTATCCTGCTGATCGCGGTATTCCGCCGTTATGGCCAGGCGGTAAATAGTTTCCATATTGGAAAGTTTTACTTCTTCGTACAGGGAAGCTATTTCAATGCTGCCGCCGGCAAAGGCGGCCAAAAGTTTAAGCAAGCCTTCGTCTTTTCTGTTAAAGGGCATATTATCGTTTTTATTGCTTACGTGGAAAACGCCTATTACGTTTCCGTCTTTATTTATAAGCGGAACGCAGAGCAAAGAAGTAGTCCTAAAACCGGTTATTAAATCAAGTTCTTTTGAAAAGCGGGAATCCAGATAAGCGTCGTCAATGCAGACCGATTGTTTTGTTTTTGCCACCAAAGCTTCAATGCTGTTTCCTTTCACGGGCAGCAAAAACTCCATATGTTTGAGCAAATCTTTGCCGTGGGTTATTTTTGCCCAAAAGGCGCCGCGCTTTTCGTCTTTAATAAAGATAAAGCAGCGTTTTGCGCCCAGGATTTTTGTCACCTGCGCCGCAATTAAAGCCAGCAAATCGTCAAGCTTTGTTTGGTTTGAGAGTTCTTTCCCAAACTCAACGAGCAAATTAAGCTGTTGTTCCATTAAGGCAAAATCGCGTTGTTTAATTTCTTGTTCGGTCATATAAAATCTCCAGCGCGCGCGTTATAAAAAGGGCTTTTGTCTGCGGCGCGGACTTAGCAAATATTTTATTAAAATATTTTTCTTCCTCTGCGTTAAAAACTATTAAAATATCTGCGCGCGCCTCCTTTACACCTTCGGCAAAAACAAGCGCGATTTGCTTTGCCGCACGGTTCTTGCCGCCATAGGCGAGATATCCCGCCGAAAGCGGCGTCTGCGCGTTAAAATCAATCTTAAATTTGGAATTTTGGCAATTAAAAAGGATTTTAATTTTATCTTCCGTAATTAAGTTTTGGGCTGGGGCTGGAATCTGCATAATAATTTTTTTATTTTCCCAAAGGTCCTCTCGCGGATTGCTTTGCGCTCTTAAATCCGTAATATATATTAAATTATCTGATATAACGTTGTATTTTTTATCGTAAAAAGCTGCGCTCTTAAGCGCAAAATAAGTATCAAGCCCGTCCGTTATTATAGGGACGGGGTTCTTTGCGCGGGTATATTCTTCAAGCAGATTTCTGTATATTTTTAGCAAATAATCTTCCTCTAAAGTTAAATCGGCCGCGCCCAAAAACAGGGAGCTTTTCAAAACTCTGACGGGGTAGTATCCCCCCAAAAGAGAAAATGTCTTAGGCAGAGCGCGCAGCGAAGCCGCGCTGGGCGCGAAGAAGTATTTGGGGCAATCTTCCTGTTTGGGAAGTTCCAAAAACAGACTTTTCAGCGCAAAATAAACGGAAGGGAAATTTATTGCAAAAAGCAGTATTGCTCTCCTGAAAAGGCCGAGCGGGCTGTAATTGAAAAGGGAGCAAAGCTCTTTTGCCAAAGCGGGCGCGGATGTTTTTGCCGGGCAGGCCAAAAGACAGCTTTTACAGTTTATGCAGGAGGAGGCAACGTCTAAAACGCGCTTTTTGTTTTTTTCAAGCCGTATTTTATTTTCGTTTAATTTTCGCGCAAGCTGATTTATGCCGCGAGGGGAAAAAACTTCCGCCAGGTTTGCTTTATAAGAAGGGCACATCTGCGCGCAGGCCCCGCAGCGGTTGCATTTAAGAACCGCGTCTTTTAGCGCTATCGGCGATTGCTGCGAAGACAGAATAGTTTTATTTTGGTCAAAAGTCATTTTCTTTTTCCTTAAAGATAAAAGGGTTAAAGAGATTTTTTTTGTCAAAAACTTTTTTTAATTTAATATCATAGGCGTTTGGCTTAAAAATTTCAAACGCGTTTTGTTTTTGCGCCGCAGCTTTGAAGGGGAAAAGCCTTAGTGTCATCTGCGTTATCAGGGCGTAGGCGCCGAAAGTTCCGCTTAAAAATCTTATTAAATCGTACCCCGCGCAGTTCTTTACGTATTTGCCGCCCAGACGTATAAAAGTTCCGTCGGGTAAAATAAAATCAAGGCCGCAGACATAGTTTTCCAAAGAGGGCAGAGTCCTTGCCGCAAATATCCCGCCGAAAGTTCCCGCGGCCGAAGGTATAGGCAAGTATAAATTTTGTTTTGCAAGTTCGGACGCAACGTCCTTTACTTTTGCCGCCGCCTGTACGATAATAGTATAATTTTTGAGGTCCGTTTCCACTATTTGATTTAAGGCGGAAATATCAAGAAAAGCGTTTTTGTCTTTTGGGAAATATTTTGCTTTTTTTATCTTGCTTTTTGCTCCGCAGATATAAGAAGTTTCGTTTTTAGAGAAACGTTCTTTTATAATTTCGGCTAACGGCCGCGCGTAAGACGGAGTTAAAGTTTTAAGCGCGCTCTCGGTTGCAAGCGGTATAATTTTTTCGGGATTTAGGATATTATTTTTATCCAAAGCTTTTTTTATTTCTCTGAACAGATTTAATGCGTTTTCGTCAAACATTTGGGCCATGGCGGCGCGCTTTTCTATGCCGATGCCGTGTTCGCCGCTTAAAGTGCCGCCCAGCGCCAGCGCGGCTTTATTTATTTCTTTTACGGCTTTTCTCATGCGGGAAGCCTCAAATAAATTATTTTCGTCAAAGGCGATATTGGGGTGTAAATTACCGTCGCCGGCGTGGAAAACGGTGGCGCCGCGCAATTGATATTTTTCAAAGATTTCATTGACGGCTTTTATCATGTTTGCAAGTTCGCTTCGCGGCACGGTGCAGTCAAGCGATAATAAATTAGGCGCAATTTTAGCGAGGCAGGAGGCGGCCTGCCTTCTTTTAATCCAGATATCCTGCCGTTGAATGTCGTCTTTAGCCAAAGTTATTTCAAGAGCGTTGTTTTTGCGGCAGATTTCGGTGATAATTTCAAAATCTTTTTTTGCGGTTTTGGCGTCGTCGTTTTCCACTATAAGCATAGCGCGCGCGCCCTGCGGCGTTTGCAGGCCAGATATGGTTAAGGCGTTATTGTCCATGGCTTCCAGCGCGCTGGGCAATATGCCCGCAGCTATTATTTGCTCTACGGCGCGCATAGTGTTTTCAATATTTTCAAAGAAGGCCAAAGCCGTGCTTAGTTTTTTTGGTTTTGGCAGAATTTTAAGCCAAAGCTTGCTTATTAAACTTAAAGTGCCTTCGCTTCTCATCATTAAAGCAAGAAGGTTTGGGCGCGCGTTGTCGGCTATAAAAAAGAGGTCTTCCCCTTCGGCGGTGATAAGCTCGGCCGCCAAAACATTTGCCGCGGCGGAACCGTATTTAAGCGTTTTTGGGCCGCCTGCGTTTAAGGCGCAGTTTCCGCCTAAAGTGCTTACGGCGTAACTTGCCGGATCTGCCCCGAAGAAAAAGCCTTGCTCCTCCAGTTTATTTTGCAGATGTTTATTTACGGCGGAGCATTGCGTTAAGGCAAAACCTTCTTTTACGTCAATTTCCAAAATTTTATTTAGCGGAGATAGATTTAGTATGCACCCGCCTTTTAAGGGTATGCACCCGCCGTCGTGGTTTGTGCCGGCGGCGCGCGCCACGGCGGGCACTTTATATTTATTTAAGATTTTAAGGACGGGGGCAAGCTGTTCGGTGTTTTTTATATTAATAACAGCCTGCGCGCGCCCCTGCAGGGTGGAGCCGTCAAAACTGTTTAAGGCCAAAGTTACGTCGTCGTCTAGGAAATTTTCTTTCCCGAGCAGATGCGTCAATTCGTTTTTTGCTTTCAAAAAGGCTTTCATATTTATCAATTATAGTATTTAACATTGGTATAATTAAAGATATGAACAAGAAACCCCGTCCTTTATTGGCGATAGGCGACGCTCACGGCCAATATCACGAGTTTGCCGCAGTCCTCATAGACAGCGGCCTTATGAGCATTGAACTTGAGTGGACGGGCAAAAATGCGATACTTTTGCAGACGGGAGATGTTTTAGACCGCGGGCCCATGCCTCTTGAAATTGATAAGCTTTTAGATATTCTACAGCCGCAGGCGAAGGCGTCCGGCGGCGAAATAATACGGCTTATTGGCAATCACGAACTTGAAATTTTGCGCAAGAATTATTTTATTACTTCTCTTCCCTATGCTTTTATAGAGCCTTATCGCTGCAAACTTATTAAAGACGTGCTTGAAGGCAAGGTCTGCGCGGCTTACGGCGCGCGCGGGTTTTTGTTTACGCACGCGGGCGTCTGCGACAATCTTTACGCCGTCTTAAAAAAAGAAATTACAAAAAAGCCGGCGCCGTCTGTAATGGCGCGGCATATCAATGATATTTTTAAGGACGCTGTTGCCACCGCCCATTATCGCCACCCGATTTTTAATGTAAGCTATCTGCGCGGCGGAGGGGAGCGTTTCGGCGGCATTTTTTGGGAAGATATTAATTCTTTATTTGAAAATCACCAGCTCTGCCCTTTTAAGCAGATTGTGGGGCATACGCCTATGCACGATATAGCGGTATCGGAAGATAAAAAAATTATTGCGGTTGATGTCGGCATGGAGGAAGTTTTTAACGGCAATTTTAAGTACTTAAAAATTATAAAAAACGGTAAATTCCAGATTAAGAGGACAGGCGCCTAAAATGAAAAAAGACACCAATGCGAGCAAAGAATTTAATAAGCTTCTCAAGATAATGAAATGTCTGCGCGGGCCTAAAGGCTGCAAATGGGATAAAGCGCAAACGCACGAAAGCATTATTAAAAATCTTAAAGAAGAAAGCGGCGAAGTAATAAGCGCGATAAAAAAGAAAGACGACGTAAATTTTCGGGAAGAATTGGGGGACTTGCTTTTACAAGTGGTTTTCCACGCGCAAATGGCGGCCGAGCGCAGAGCATTCGGCATAGCCGAAGTCTTAGACGGCCTTAACCAAAAGCTTATTCGCAGGCATCCGCATGTTTTTGGCACGGCCAAAGCGCAAAGCCCGCAGGAAGCTTTGGCCCAGTGGAAGAAGATTAAAGAGAAAGAAAAAGCGCTTCTCAAAGAAGCCAAAAAAAGCGCGCAGGCAAAATCCGCGCGCGGCAAGGGGAAGGAATAATTCTATGGACAAGAAAATATTTTTATCATCGGCGTTTATTTTATTTGCGTCCTGCTCTTTTGCGCAAGGCGTAAACGCAAATATTTTTCCTCCGGTCGGCACAAGCAGTTCTTTGACGGGGGAGTTAAGCCTCTACGGGGGCGTATCGGCTTCCAGAAGCAAGACGGATATGTTTGACCAGTCCTTGGATTTTGGCGGCAGCGGCGCGGTTTTGGGCGTTACGGCTTTAGGTTATGTTACGCCGCAAATTGCTTTAGGCGTTGATATATCTTACGCCGATAACGGCAGCGGGACCTCAGTCAAATATTTGTTGGGCGATTATACTTTGGCTACGCAGCACATTGTCCCTATGTTTTTTGCCAAAATACATTTGCTGCCCGCGCAGGGGCGTTTTCGGCTCTACATTCCTTTGGGGATAGGCGTTGATGTTACCAACGCGGATTTGAAAATAAACGAGGTCAAAGAATCTTCGCGCACCCAGGCGGGGCTTGCTTTAGCGGGAGGCCTTGGGGCGGAGGTTATGTTTAACAACGGCTCTTTTGTAGGGATTGAAGGCCGCTATAATTACGCTAATTATTTCGGCGATAAATTTGACGGCGTTTCAAACTGCGGCGTTATAAATATTCTCTTTAAGGTCGGCGTGCGCTTTGACGGAGAGGCCTTTTTGAACTAAGGAAAAGCTAAGCTATTATACCGCCGCCCAAAACTAAATTGCCGTCGTAGAAAACTGCGCTTTGCCCCGCAGTTACAGACATTTGGGGATTCTCAAAAACAATTTGAGCGCGGCCTTCGCCAAGGGTTTTAAGCTTTGCCTGCGCGCCCGCGTGGGAGCGGCGTATTTTAACCTGCGTTTTTATTTCTGATCTAGGTTCTACTGTTGAAAGCCAGTTAATTTCTTTTACCGTTAAAGTTTTAGAAAATAAATCTTCTTTTCTGCCTATTACAACCTCGTTTTTCTGCGCGTCAAGCCTGATTACGTAAACTGGCGCGCCCGTGCCTCCTTCGGTGAGGCCTTTTCTTTTGCCTATGGTATAGTTCCAAATTCCTTGGTGTTTGCCGACGATATTGCCTTCTTTGTCAACAATATTGCCCGCGCGCGGAGGGAATTTTAAGATATCGTTATAATCTCCGCAGTAAAAATCCTGACTGTCGCGTTTTTTTGCAACGGGCAGATTATATTTAAGGGCCAAAGCGCGCACTTCGTCTTTGGTATAAGAGCCAAGCGGGAATAAAATCTGGGACAACTGTTCCTGCGTTAAGCGGTAGAGGAAATATGTCTGGTCTTTTGCTTCGTCTTTTGCGCGCTTTAATTGCCAGCGGCGCAAAGAGGCGTCGTAGCCGACCGCGGCGTAATGGCCCGTTGCAAATTTATCAAAGGCAAGGCCGCAGGCGTGCGCAGCGCGCGGCAACGCGCCAAATTTGACGAGGGAATTGCACCAAATACACGGGTTTGGCGTCCTGCCGATTTGGTACTCGCTGCGGAAATTTTCCAAAACAATGTCCTTATATTCCTGACGGCAGTCAAGCACCTTAAAAGGGATATCTAAAAATTTAGCCACGGCGCGCGCGCTTTCAATATCCTCTTCCTCCGGCCCAAAGCAGCCCCCCGCGCCTTCTTTTGGGGCGGGCATGGATTTATCCCATATGGACATTATTACGCCCGTTACGTCGTAGTTTTGTTCTTTGAGCAAGAGCGCGGTAAGGGCGCTGTCCACGCCGCCCGATAGGCCTACTATTACTTTTTTCATAATTATATTCTATAAAATTAGGAGGGATATCTTAATAATTAACAACATAGACAACGGCGGTTTGGATTTAACGGCAGATAGTATCGTGCGCACAATTTTTCATTCTTTTGGCTGTGCGCTTGGGCGCACGTTCGACAAATAAGCTAAGATTGGCAAATGCCAAGCTTCGCATTTACAATTAAACAGAAGAGTTAGGCCTTACTTCTTTGATTTTCCTGCGGAGGTAAGTAAATCTTTTTCTTCCATATCTTCGCGTATCCCAAAACGCGTTAAACAAAAATCATACTTAATGGGGTCCTGCGGGCAGAATTTGGCAAATTTATCTGAAATTTCGCGGGCGGATTTTAGGTCGGCCTGTTTTCTTTTTGTCAGGCCGAAGGCCAAAGCCGCGCGGTGCATATGCACGTCTAAAGGCACCAATAGGGAGGAAGGCGGTATCCTGCGCCAGCAGCCGACGTCAACCGCGTCGCGGCGCACGCACCAGCGCAGGCATAAATTAAGACGTTTTAGCGCGCTGCCTTTTGCGGGGTTTGGTATAAGACTGTCTATTTTGCCGTAGGAACGCAGATGCGCGGCAAAGCCGCGCAAGGCGGCGGTATAATCTTTTTTTGGTCGGTAAAATTCGTAAAAACAATTTTCTAAGGAGCCGTATTTTTTCAAAGTTTCTTTTATGGCCAGAAGCAGGTTAACAGCTTCGTGCTCGTCGGTAAAGCGGTATTTGAAGCCTTTTAAGAGCTTGCTTAACTGTTTTTTACCAGTTTGCAAAATAAATTTTTTCGGGCTTTTGCCCAAAATTGCAAAAATTTTATCCAAAGTCTTTAATATCTGCTTTACATTGCCGTAGGCAAAACTGGAGGCTATTAAGGCGGCGATTTCTCTGTCCTCGTCGGTTTTATAGAGGGAAACGAACTGCAAAGGGTCTGGGGATATAAGTTCGGGTTTATTGTATTTTTTATATAAATTTTCTAAGTATTTTTTTGTAAGCATATAAACTATTCTACTAATTTGTTAACATATATATATGACCTTACGGGATTTATTTGATGATAAAGCCCTGCCTGCTGTGCGGGTTTCGGGCGTAACGCAAAACTCCAAGGAAGCGCAAGAGGGCAGCTTGTTTTTTGCCGTTAAAGGCGAATCTTCCGACGGCAACGCCTTTATAGACGAAGTTATAAAAAAAGGCGCGGCCGCCGTGGTAACGCAGAACGCCGTTAAAAAGAAATATCCCGTCCCGGTAATTAAGGTTGAAAATATAGATAAGGCCATGGCGCGCGCGGCCTGTAAGTTCTACGACAACCCTTCCGAAAAGCTTTTTATGTGCGGCATTACCGGCACAAAAGGCAAGACAAGCATTTCTTACCTTCTTGAAAGTATTTTATTTGAGGCAAAACGCCTCCCCGCCGTATTAGGAACTATAAATTACCGCATTAACGGCAAAACGCTTTGCCAAGCGCCCAACACGACGCCCGTTGCCCTTACGCTGCAAAAAATTTTATCCCAGGCCGTTAAAGAAAAAAGCGGCTATGCGGTTATGGAAGTTTCCTCTCATGCCCTTGAGCTGGGGCGCACAGAGGGCATAAATTTTGACGTTGCCGTCTTTACCAATTTGCAGCGCGACCATATGGACTTCCATAAAAATTTTGACAATTATTTTGCCGCCAAATATAAGCTTTTTGAAAATTTAATAAGCCCCCTAAATACCAAAAAAACGCGCGCCGCCGTTGTAAACATTGACGACGAGTACGGCCGCAAACTTTGCGCCTTGCTTGAGGGCAAAATAAAAGTTGTTACTTACTCAATGCAAAGCAAGGCCGACTTTTGCGCAACGGAAATAAAACCTTCCCTTGAAGGCGTGCGGTTTAAGCTTAACGGCAAAGCGGCGCATATAAACTTGCTTGGCGCGCATAATGTCTATAACGCGCTTGCGGCAGCGGCTCTTGCCTCCGTTATGGGCGTGGATTTGGAAACTTCGCTTAAAGGCGTAGGCGCGCTTAAAGGCGTCTGCGGACGTATGGAACGCGTTGATTTAGGGCAGGATTTTTACGTTTTTGTTGATTTCGCTTATACTAACGAGGCCTTGCTTAAAGCTTACGAAACGCTTGCGCCCTATAAGAAAGGGCGTTTGATTACCGTTTTTGGCTGCGGCGGGCAAAGGGATACTACAAAACGCCCTCTTATGGGCGCGAGCGCGGCTAAATACAGCGACTTAGTGTTGCTTACTAAAGATAATCCGCGCAAAGAAGATCCAAATCAGATTTTCCGCGATATTCTAGCCGGTATGCCCAATTATGACAACTACAAAATTATACCGAGCAGAAAAGAAGCCATTTGCGAAGCGGTTAGAACTGCACAAAAAGGGGACATAATATTAATTGCGGGCAAGGGGCATGAAGACTATCAAATTCTGCCGTCGGGCAAGATACATTTTTCCGACCGGCAGGAAGCGGAAGAGGGGATAAAAGAATATGTTTGCGGTAAAAAAATATAAAAACAAGAAAGCCTGCGTGCTCGGCATGGGCAAAAGCGGCGTTGCGTGCGCGCGTTTACTGCGCAGCAAGGGGTTCAAAGTTTTACTCAGTGAAAATTCGGCTCAGTCCGTTGCCGAAGGGCTTAAAGGCGTAGAAGTTGAAACTGGCGGCCATACCGATAAGGTGCTGGCCTGCGGCTTTGTGGTAAAGAGCCCGGGCATGGGGCCGCATACGCCGATACTCCAAAAAATTAAAGAGTTAAAAATACCGATATTCAGCGAGATTGAAATTGCCTGCGCTTTTGCGCCCAAGGACTGCAAAATTTTTGCCGTAAGCGGCACGAACGGCAAGACGACGACCACGGTTATGCTCAGCGAGATTATGAGAGCGCACTGCGCGCTTGAGCGTAAAGGCAGAAAAGTATATACGGTAGGCAATATAGGCCAGCCTTTTTCTTCGGTTGCGGCCAAAGTTAAAAGCGGCGGCATAGTGGTTATGGAAGTTTCAAGTTATCAGCTGGAGGATTCTTCTTATTTTAAGCCTTTTTGCGGTTGTATCTTAAATATTACGCCGGACCATTTGGAGCATCACGGCGGCCTCAAGAATTACATAGCCGCCAAAGAAAGGATTTTTGCCGATCAAACCCCGCGCGATTATTTTGTTACCAACGGCAGCGACAGGCATTGCGTCAAAATGTTAAAACATTGCCGCGCGGCGAAAGTTTGTTTTTCAAGCGCGGCGCGCCACGTGGTGCAGGTGGCGGCTTTTTTTGACGGCGATGAAATGATTTTTGCCAACGGCGCGCATATAAAACCGCCCAAACTTTTAATGGGGATACATAATATTGAAAATGCAATGTGCGCCTCCCTCATGGCTTTTACCTGCGGCGTAAGCCCCAAGGCCGTGCAAAAAGGGTTTGACACTTTTAACTGCCTTGAGCACCGTATAGAATATTTTGCCGAACATAAAGGGATAAAATGTTATAACGACTCAAAGGCCACAAACGTGGATTCCACTATAACGGCCTTAAAAGCGCTCGGCGGGGATAAAAATATCTGGGTGATTTTAGGCGGTAGGGGCAAAGGCGCGCCGTATAAGCCTTTGCTGGGCTATCTTAATAAATTTTGCAAACACGCCGTTTTGATAGGCGAAGACGCGGCAAATATAAAAAGCCAGCTTAACGGCAATTTTCCGACGACGGAAAAAGGCACTCTTGAAAAAGCGGCCCGCTTTATTTTTAAGCAGGCGGCAAAAGGCGATATAATGCTGCTTTCGCCGGCGTGCGCCTCCTTTGACCAGTTTAAGGATTTTGAGGACCGCGGCGTCAAATTCAAAGCTTTGGTCAAAAGCCTTATTAAACAACAAATATAAAAGCAAGTTTTTTACTTTAAGCTTTTTGCCTGGTTTGCAACCTGCTGCTGAAGCTTCATTATTTGTTCCGGGTCGCCAAGGAAATAGTCTTTTTTCAGAACAAGATTATCGTCAAACTCAAAGACGTAGGGGACGGCGGTCGGTATGTTAAAAGAGGCTATATCCTCCTCTGAAATATTCTTAATTAGCTTTGCTATGGCGCGCAGGCTGTTGCCGTGCGCGGCCACCAGTATTTTTTTGCCTTCTTTAAGGTTTGGCAAAATTTCGCCTTCCCAGTAAGGGATAAGACGCTCAAAGGTATCTTTAAGGCTTTCTGTCCGCGGCAGGTCTTTTTGGGGGACGCTGCGGTATTTCTCTTCAAAACGCGGATTTCTGGCGTCATTTTCGTCTAACGGCGGCGGAGCCGCATTATAGGCCCTGCGCCATTTATTTACCTGTTGCTGTCCGTATTTTTCAGCGGTTTCCTTTTTATTTAAGCCCTGCAAAACGCCGTAATGTTTTTCATTAAGCCGCCATGTTTTGTAAACGGGAAGCCAGTTTTGGTCCAAAACTTCCAAAACGTAATTTAAGGTAAAGACGGCTCTTTTAAGGTAAGAAGTATAACAAATATCAAAGCAAAAACCTTTATCTTTAAGCGTTTGGCCGGCCATGTAAGCCTCTTTTACGCCCTGCCCGCTCAAGTCAACGTCGGTCCAGCCGGTAAAGCGGTTTTCTTCGTTCCACGTGCTTTGTCCGTGGCGCAGGAAAACTATTGTTTTCATAAATAAAGCCCCCTTTTTACCCCGTATTTCTTAAATTATACATAAATGGCGGACGCGCAAATATGATAAAATATATATTCAGCCTGTATTTGACGGGATTTCCCGCCAAGGGCGGCTTAAAGGGCAGTTGGCGCAGCGGTAGCGCGTCCGCCTCACACGCGGAAGGCCACAGGTTCGAACCCTGTACTGCCCATTTTTTATAAGAGTTGGGCGATATTTGCGGGGTAGAAAGTTTTATGGAATTGGATATTTCGCTGGTCTTAAACTTCTTCATAGCGGTTTTGGCTATCTTAAACCCTATAGGCAACGTGCCTATATTCCTTGAGCATGTAAACGAAGATTCAAGCGAAGTGCAAAAAAATATTGCCAAGCTTATGGGCGTCGCTATTTTTATAATAGTGATATTCTTTTATTTTACCGGGCAGCCTTTCCTGCATTTATTTGGCATAACGATACCGGCATTTCGCATAGCGGGCGGCATTTTGATATTGATGATAGGTATTCGCATGCTGCACGGCAAGCCTAAGTTTGAAAACGAGGGGCTTGCAAGCGAAACTCAAAGCCAGAATGCTTTCAGAGAAGCCAAAAAGAAGTTAAGCAGCATTATAGTGCCTGTCGCCACGCCTATCTTTGTAGGGCCCGGCACCATAACTACCGTAATTTTATTTTCCCAGAGGGCGCACGGCATACTTACCAATACTTTTATGATTTTTGCCCTTATTTGCGCCTGTACGATTATTGCTGTAATTTTATATATGTCGCGCTGGTTTTTTAAGATATTGGGCTCCAACGGTATGCAGATAGTATCGCGCACAATGGGTCTTATTTTGTGCGCCATAGCCGTACAGTTTGCCATAGACGGCATGGCCCAGCTTTTGCCGAACGTCTTTAATCCGCTGTATATTCACAGTATGTAACATGGTTTTTTACAGGCTGCAAAAGCGTATGGATAAATTTCAATTAAAAGCCCCCTTTTCTCCCGCGGGAGATCAACAAAAAGCCATTGACGGCCTGCTTAAAAATCTTCAAAACAACATTATGCGGCAAACGCTTTTGGGAGTAACGGGCTCCGGCAAAACGTTTACGGTGGCAAATGTTATTGAAAAGCTAAACAAGCCTGTTCTGATAATGTCGCCCAACAAAGTTTTGGCCGCGCAGTTATACGGCGAGTTTAAGCAGTTCTTCCCCGACAACGCCGTGGAATATTTTATTTCTTATTACGATTACTATCAGCCCGAAGCCTATATCCCCCAGACAGATTCCTATATAGAAAAAGACGCCTCTATTAATGAGCATATAGAACGCCTGCGTCTTAAAGCCACCAATTCCCTTCTTTCGCGCAGGGACGTTATCGTGGTGGCTTCGGTATCTTCTATTTACAATATCGGCTCTCCGGAGGCTTTTGAAAAGCTGCGCATATACTTAAAACAGGGGGATAAAGCAAATCGCGCGGAACTTACCAAACGCCTCATTAAAATTTTATACGAACGCAGCGATATGGAGTTTTTGAGCGGCAAATTCCGCCTGCGCGGCAGCTTTATTGATATTTTCCCCCCGTACAGTCAAAGCGCGCTGCGCGTAAATTGCGACGGCGGCGTGATAAAAAATATTTACGAAATACACCCTATAAGCGGCGACGTATTAAACGAACTAAAAGAAGTTTGGCTGACGCCGGCAAAACAGTTTGTTTCAGATGAAGAAGGCCTTAAAGGCGCTCTTGCCCAAATCAGGAGCGAGTGCGCAGCGCGCGCCGCTTATTTTGACAGCGTAAATAAACCCCTAGAATCAAACCGCATACGCCAGCGCACGGCTTATGATTTAGAAATGCTTGAGCAGACGGGTTTTTGCAACGGAGTGGAAAACTACTCCCGCATACTTGAAGGCCGTCCCGCGGGAAGCCGTCCGAACTGCCTGTTTGATTACTTCAGACGTTTGGGCGATTTTTTAGTGGTCGTAGACGAAGCGCACGTTGCCGTCCCGCAGATACGCGGCATGTATAACGGCGACAAGGCAAGAAAACAAATGCTTATTGATTTTGGCTTTAGGCTGCCAAGCGCGCTTGATAACCGCCCGCTTAAATTTGAAGAGTGGGAAAATTTGCTGCCGAGGGCCATTTTTGTTTCGGCCACGCCGGGGCCCTACGAACTTAGCGTCAGCGGCGATAAAATTGTTGAGCAAATTATCCGCCCGACGGGCCTTATTGATCCGCCTGTTATTTTGCGTCCCGTAGAAGGCCAAATTGACGATTTGCTAAAGCGCATACAGGAGAAAGCCAAAAAGAAGCAGCGTTCTCTGGTGCTTGCTTTGACAAAGAAAACGGCCGAAGATTTATCGGTATTTCTTTTAGAGCGCGGGCTTAAAGCGCGCTATTTACACAGCGGCATTGACGCGCTTGAGAGGATAGATATTCTTAAAGCCTTTACCGGGGGGGAGTTTGACGTTTTGGTCGGGATAAATCTGCTCAGGGAGGGCATTGATATCCCGCAGGTCGGCCTGGTGGCTATTTTGGAGGCTGATAACGAAGGGTTTTTAAGAAATCAAACCACGCTTATACAAATTGCGGGCCGCGCGGCCAGAAACGTTGAGGGAGAAGTAGTTTTATACGCGCAGGAAAAAACGCCCTCTATAGCCTATGCTTTGGGAGAGATGGACCGCCGAAGAAAGATACAGCAGGACTATAACATAAAACATAATATAACGCCCAAAACGATACAGAAAACCGCCGCGGACCTAAAGGAGTTTGAGGAGCAATCCTCCAGCGGCGCTTTAGGCGCCTTAAATGTTTTGAGCGATGTTTTGCCCAAGCCTGAAAATTTGCCGCGCCTTATAAAAGAAATTGAAAAGCAGATGACGCAGGCCGCCGATAATCTTAATTTTGAACTTGCCGCCGAACTTAGGGACAGGCTCTTTGAACTTAAAGACATGGCCCTTAAAAATCCTGCCGCCAAGCGCGGTAAAATAAAACAAACGAGGAATAAATAAAAAAATGAAATTGGATTTTAATATTGATACGATAACTTTGCTTGAAGAAGTAACTTCCACGCAGGATATTGCAAAAACCTTAGCCGAAAGCGGAAGCGGCGCGCAAAACGCGCTTGTGCAGGCGCGCGCGCAAAACGCCGGACGCGGACGTTACGAGAGGCGCTGGTCTTCCTCAAAGGGAGGGCTTTATATAAGTTTACTTTTGCATCCGCATAAAGAGGCGCAAAATATTTTACGCCTCAGCGTAAAGA
>JAEWSL010000052.1 GCA_023398295.1 Elusimicrobiota bacterium
ACATGTCAAGGGTAGGTAAGGTTTTTCGCGTTGCATCGAATTAATCCACATCATCCACCGCTTGTGCGGGTCCCCGTCAATTCCTTTGAGTTTTAACCTTGCGGCCGAACTCCCCAGGCGGATAACTTAATGCGTTAGCGTCGGCACGGAAGGGGTCGATACCTCCCACACCTAGTTATCATCGTTTACGGCTAGGACTACCGGGGTATCTAATCCCGTTTGCTCCCCTAGCTTTCGTGCTTCAGCGTCAGTAAAGGCCCAGAAGACCGCCTTCGCCACCGGTGTTCCTCCTGATATCTACGCATTTCACTGCTACACCAGGAATTCCATCTTCCTCTGCCTCACTCAAGAACGCCAGTTTTTGTTGCAGTTTCCGAGTTGAGCCCGGAGATTACACAACAAACTTAACATTCCGCCTACGCGCGCTTTACGCCTAGTAATTCCGAGTAACGCTTGCCACCTACGTCTTACCGCGGCTGCTGGCACGTAGTTAGCCGTGGCTTATTCACAGGGTACCGTCATTTTTTTCTTCCCCTGCAAAAGAAGTTTACAATCCGAGAACCTTCGTCCTTCACGCAGCGTTGCTGGATCAGACTTTCGTCCATTGTCCAAAATTCCCCACTGCTGCCTCCCGTAGGAGTGGGGCCCGTATCTCAGTGCCCCCGTGGCCGGTCGCCCTTTCAGGCCGGCTATCCGTCGTCGCCTTGGTAGGCCGTTACCCTACCAACTAGCTGATAGATCATAAGATCGTCCGAAAGCGAAAAACCTTTAAGAGAAAAGCGATGCCGCTTCCCTATATTATGGGGTATTAGCTAACCTTTCGGCCAGTTATTCCCCACTTCCGGGTGGATTTCTTATGTATTACTCACTCGTCTGCCACTAGAATTATCAACGTATTGCTACGCTGATAATCCCCGTTCGACTTGCATGTGTTATGCACGCTGCCAGCGTTAACTCTGAGCCAGGATCAAACTCTCCATTAAAATTGAAGACATTTACGCAGTCGCCTGCCTAAATGCCCGCAATCGCTTAACGAAGATTTGTTGACTTGTTGGCTCTGATATTTTTTTGTACTACTCAAGAATTAACATTGTCCCTATATATAAGGTATAACCCTCATATATAAAGTGAATGTCAACTTAAACCGGTTGGGAAACTTCCGCCGATTTGCATCAGCTTCAGCTCCTTCTGCCGTTTCAAGCTGTCCATTCGCACATTTGCGTCCAATTTTCAGAGAGCGAAATCTCCACTGTTGTCCCTCCTCCCGGAAGGCAACTTGGAAATTTTTGTTTTCCTTTTTACGGTCTTTTTTAACCGTAAAAATAGTTTATAAAATCTTTTTAAGTTTGTCAAGAGTTTTATTTTTACGTCGGATAACCCCGAAAAAACTCTTGGCCTTTATTTACTTATCCCTTGCTTTTAGACTTGCGAGACTAAGTGAATACTTTATATATTTAAGCAATTTATTTTTTGTTTGTCAAGCCCTTGGGCTTGCTGAGTCAACTACTGTAAACCTGACCGGCTTGCTAATTGACTAACTGCCTTAAATCTGATTTCTAAAAGAACATTTATTTGCTTCTTAAATATTATACCACAAAATTAAAACTTTTGTCAAATTTATTTTTTCACCGTCTGAGATTTCGCTTTGCATTAAAAAAGCGCGCGCCTATTTTTAAGCTTTGGGCGCGCGCAGACCGCAAAGAAAATTATTTCTTGCAGCAGATATTTTTCATATCGGTTTCTATATCCTCTAGGTCGTGCTCATGCTCAAGTTCGTCTTCTAAAATGCCGAGGACAAGTTTCTCCGTAACAGGATCTTTGCCGCTGACAAATTTTAGAAGCTCGCTGTAGACGGCTATCGCGCAGCGCTCGCCTTCAATATTTTGTTTGAGAAGCTTTGCCGTTGAAACGTCTTTGGGGACCGCATAACCGCAGTTAGTAAATTTATACCATTCCTTTGGATCAGAAACAGGCTCGCCTCCCAGCTGTATAATACGCGCGGCCAGTTCCTCGGCGTGCGCAAGTTCTTCTTTAGCGTGTTCCTTCATCTCCTCAGAAAGAGGCCCCCTTAAAAAACCGACCGCTATCTGCGCCCCGCTCCAATATTGTATGTAGGCAAGCCATTCGTCGCAATAAGCGCGGTTAAGCTTTTCTATAAGCTTTTTAACGTCTATCCCGTTTTTTGCTGCTAAGTGTTGTGCTGTTTTACCCATTTTTTCTCCCCAGTTTATTATTGCAGGATAATAAACTAATTTTCTAAATTATGGTATATATGGCGCCGCCTTGTCAAACGCTTTTGACGCGCGAAAAGTTAAAGGAAAATCAGAGAAAAGCAACGCCGCAAAACGCCGTGTGCGCGGGGCCGGTCATGTAAATGTCCCCGTCGGGTTTTTGCTCTATAGTCAAAGTTCCGCCGGGCATAATTATCTGCGCTTTATTTGCGCTTAAGCCCATTTTGAAAGCAGCCGCCAAAGTCGCGCACGCCCCGCTGCCGCAGGCGCGCGTTATTCCCGCGCCGCGCTCCCACACGCGCATAAGAATTTTTGACGGGCTTATAATCTGAGCAAATTCCACATTTGTTCTGTCGGGAAATATCTTTGTGTTTGTTTCCACAAGAGGCCCCAGTTTTTCAATGCAAATATCTTCCAGACGCTGCACAAAAAATACCGCGTGCGGATTGCCCATAGACACTGCCGTCGGCGCGCCAAGCCCCTTGAGAAGAATGGGCATCTTAAGAGGGTTTATCCCGCCCGCAAGCGGTATTTTTTGTGCCTCAAAAACCGCTTTGCCCATATTAACGCTAAACAGCCCGCCCGCCGCTGTTTTTACCTGCAGAATTTTGCCGTAAGGCGCTTCTATCGTTGCGATTTTTGGGGCCGCGCGCCCTTTGGCGCGCGCGCAGCGACAGTTACAATCTTCAAATAAAAACTTGCCGACGCACCTTGCGCCGTTGCCGCACGCTCCGGCTTTGGAACCGTCGGAATTATAGATATTCATTTTAATATCGGCGCAGGCGGATTTCTCTAAAATAAACAGTTGGTCAAAACCTATACCCGTTTGTCTGTCGCCCAAAATGCGGATATCCTTTGCGTTTAACTTAGCTTTCTTTGCGCGCGCGTCAATTAAAACAAAATCATTGCCAAGGCCGTCCATCTTTATAAAAGGTATCTGCCGTTTTGTTTCTTTCATACTTTTAATCCTTTAATACGCTCAAGTGCTTCCAAAGTATCTTCTCTCCCGCCAAAGGCCGTAAGGCGGAAGTATCCTTCGCCGCCCGCGCCAAAGCCGGCCCCGGGCGTGCCTACCACTGCGGCGCGCTCAAGCAATAAATCAAAGAAATCAAAAGATTTCATTTTATTGGGCAGCTTAAGCCAAATATAAGGCGCGTTATCTGCGCCGAAAACCGTATATCCCGCTTTCTGTAAACTTTCCTTAATTATCTTGGCGTTGCCCATATAATAGGAAATAAGGGACTTAACTTCCTTTTTGCCCTGCGGGCTGTAAACGGCTTGCGCCGCGCGCTGGATTATATAAGAAACTCCGTTAAATTTAGTGCTGTGGCGGCGCGCCCATAAATCGTTAATCCTTATTTCCTGCCCGCGCGCTTTTGCTTTCAGCGCGCGCGGCACTACCATATAAGCGCACCGCACTCCCGTAAAACCTGCTGTCTTAGAATAAGAACGCAGCTCAATTGCAACGTCTTTTGCGCCCTTGATTTCGTAAATGGAACGCGGCAGATTTTTATCTAAAATATATTCCTTATAAGCGCTGTCGTAAATGAGGACGGCGTCGTTTGCTTTGGCGTACTTAACCCAGGCGGATAAATCTTTTTTGGTCATTACCGCGCCGGTCGGATTATTGGGCGAACAAAGATAAACAAGGTCGGCTCTGTAAGAAGGCGGTTTTGGCACAAAATTATCTTCTTCCCTGCATAAGAGTTTTTTTACTTTGCGGCCGGCCATAATATTGGTATCAAGATAGACTGGATAAACAGGGTCGGTAACTAAAACCGAGGATGAATTTGAAAATATCTCCTGTATATTTGCAACGTCGCATTTTGCGCCGTCGCTTATAAAAATTTCATCGCGCTCAAATTTTATGCCAAAAGGCAGATAGTCGTTTTCTATAATAGCGTCTATCAGGAAAGGGTATCCGCAATCGGGCCCATAGCCGCGGAAAGTTTTTTCTTCCGCCATTTCTTCAACGGCTTTGTGCATGGCCTTTATGCAGGCCTGCGGCAGGGGGCGCGTAACATCGCCTATACCAAGACTTATTATTTTTATTTCAGGGTGTTTTTTTGCAAACTCAGCCCGTTTTTTGGCTATCGCCGAGAAGAGATAACTTTTTGAAACGTCAAGATAATGTTCGTTTATTTTAACCATTGTTTTTATCCTCTAAAACGCTTAAAATATAGTATATAAAAAACAGATATGATATCATAGAGTTTATGAAAATAACAAATCCTCTCTTCTTAACTTTTTTGTGCGCCGCCGCTTTGACCGTTTTGGGCTGCGGGCAAAAAGAACCGACAAACTTAAATAATCATAACAGAACTATCGTCGCCTTCGGCGACAGTTTGACAAACGGCAACGGCGTTGAGCGCGATTTAGCTTATCCCGCCGTCTTAAGCCAAATATTGGGCAGACCCGTCGTAAATTTGGGGGTAAGCGGCGATGTGTCCGCGCAGGGCGTGGCGCGTCTGAGCGAAATTGACGAACATCGCCCGTATATGGTGCTAATAGAATTTGGCGCAAACGATATCTTAAGAGGAATGTCCCTTGAGCGCGCAAGAGATAATGTTGCGCAAATGACCGATTATGTGCAAGGCAGGGGGGCAATTGCCGTCATAGTTGATACCGGCGGCGCCTTCCAAATGAACAGATATTCCAATCTTCTAAAAGAACTTGCGCATGAGAAAAACGCCCTCTTTGTTCCCGGCATTATGGACGGAATTTATACTGACAGCTCCTTAAAATCCGATAATTTGCACCCTAATGAGAAAGGGTATGAGATGATTGCAAACAGGGTGGCAAAAGTGATACGTCCCTATCTTTAGTTTTTTTGGCTTGCGTACCAACTCCACGCCATATGCGGGGTAAGCCAATGCCCGCAAATTACAAACTTCGTTTTTCCAGTTAAACAACAGAAGCACGACAACAGCATTTTGTGTTAACAACAAACATCTCGGGCGCACAACCAAAAGAATGGAAAATTGTGCGCACGATATATATGCCGTTAACAGCAAAACGCTTTTGCCGTTAATACATTTGTTTTGGGACAAACAATTTATTATCATATACTTATGACAAATCCCAAACCCTACACCAGCCTGGCAAATAAATACCGCCCTCAGACTTTTGAAGAAGTCGTAGGACAAAAAAGCGTCGCCGCCACTTTGACTAACGCGGTCAAATCGGGCAGAATATCGCATGCTTACCTTTTTTACGGGCCGCGCGGCTGCGGTAAGACTACGACGGCGCGCATACTTGCAAAGGCGCTTAACTGTACCGGTAACGGCAACGCCGCGCCAACGCCAAAGCCCTGCGGCAAATGCCCGCAGTGTTTGGAGATAGCCGCCTCAAGCGATTTGGACGTTTTGGAACTTGACGCCGCAAGCAACACCCAGGTTGAACGCGTGAGGGAAGCAATTATTGACACCGTGGCCCTTGCCGCGGGCAGAGATCGCTATAAAATTTTTATCCTTGACGAAGTGCATATGCTTTCAACGTCTTCCTTCAACGCTTTGCTTAAAACTATTGAGGAGCCGCCTTCCCACGTCGTATTTATCCTTGCCACGACAGAGCTCCATAAAGTACCTTTAACGATAACTTCTCGCTGCCAGGCTTTCCGCTTCAAACCGATACCCGAGGAAGATATTTCTTCCCACTTAATAGATCTTGCCGGCGCAGAAAACGTTGAACTGGACGAGGACTGCGCCCGCCTTATAGCCAAAAACGCAGGCGGCGCTTTGCGCGACGCGCTTACCACCCTGGACCGCGCAATTGCCTTCAGCTCGGGCAAAATTACAAAGGACTTGCTTTCGCAGATGCTCGGAATTTTGCCGCAGGATTTAGTTAAAAAGTCCGTTGAAGCCCTTGCAAAAAAAGACGATAAAGCTTTGCATGAAGTTTTTGTTTCCATAAAAGAAGAAGGCTACGACGCCTTAAGCCTGCTTAAAGATATCAAAAACGCTTTGGGCGCAATTTTTTACCTGTCTTACGACGCGGCCGAGCCGCCTTTTGAAGGCGCAAAAACTCTTCTTGAAGAAACTTCCGCGGCCTATATAGCGGGCTTAACGCGCAAAATTTCCAAACTTGCAGACGAAGTTAAATACAGCGACACGCCTATGCTTGCCGCGGAAGTAGGCCTGTTTTCGGCCATGGAAAGCAGCCTAGATATTGAAAATCTAGTAGCGCGTCTTGAAGCGCTTGAAACTTCTTTAGACAGTTCTGAAGATAAAGAAGAAGGCCCCGCGCCGACTCAAAAAACAACGCCGTCAAAACAAAGCGCGGCAAAAACAGAAAAAAAAAGTCCTGCGGATAACACAGCTTTAGAAACAAAGAAAACGGCAGAGCTCCCAGTAAAAACATGCCGCGCGGAAATAGCTGCGCACTATGGCGCGAAGGAAGAGCTCCCGCAAACTTGTCAGAAAATATGGTCCGTAATGAAAAAAGAGATGGACGAAAACTTCCCCTTCCTTTATGAGGCCGTAAATAAAGCGCGCGTTAATTTCCAAAGCAAAGACCGCTGGCAGATAATCTTCGGCAATGATGATTTTTACTTCGGCATGCTTGAGCGCAGACAAAAAGATTTTGAGGAACTGGCTGAAAAATGCGGCGGCTGTAAAATTAAATTTGAAATATTAAAAAGCGACGAGAACCTTATCCCCGCTCAGGAGGAACAAGACGCCCCTTTTATAAGCGCGCAAAGCAGTTCTCCCGAAGATAAAATTTGCGGGCCCGCTTTGCAAAGCGAAGTTATAATAAGTCCCCAGGAACCTTTTGTTGAGGGGGATTTTTCCTCCTACGTAAACGCGCCCTTAGCAGGCGCAAAGGCCGCGCCTGCGACACAAAAAGAGGCGGAGCAAAAAATCATAAACGCGGCCGAAGAAATCCTGGGGAAAAATCTCCGCCCCGTCGTGCGCGCACAGAAGAAAAATGACGAGAGAGAAACACTGGCCTCCGGCGAATTTGCAAAAAAAATACTAAATATCTTTGAAGGGGAAGTAGTAAAATCAATTTAGGTTATGAAAAGCCTTGAAGAACTTATAAAATGCTTCCGCCGTCTGCCGGGCGTAGGCCCGAGACAGGCGGAAAGATTTTCCCTCTACTTCCTGCGCGCGCCCGACGGAGAAACGGAAGCCTTCATACAAGCCCTCCTTAAAATGCGCAGGCAGATACGCTTTTGCCCGCAATGCTTTAACTATAACGATTCCGAAGGCCTCTGCCCGATATGCGCAGACGATATGCGCGATAAACACATTCTTTGCATAGTGGAAGAGGCGCGTGATATTGAAGCTATAGAAAAAACGCATTCCTTTAACGGGCTTTATCACGTTTTGCACGGCTCCATATCCCCCTTAGACGGCAGAAACGCAGACAGCCTTAAAATTAAAGAGCTTTTGCTGCGCGTGCAAAATGCAGAGCCCGCCGTAAAAGAAGTAATCATAGCCACAAACCCAGACGCCGAAGGCGAAACTACCTCCCTTTACTTAGCCGATTTGCTGCGCGGCCTTGTGGGCAAGATAACGCGCATAGCCTACGGCATGCCGCTTGGCGGACAGATTGATTATATTGACGAAATAACCCTCAAACACGCCTTGAAAGGGCGCACAAAAATATAATGCATATATCCTTTTACAAAAGGCCGCTTTTAGCCGCGTTTATTTTATACGCGCTTTGGCTGGCCTTTTTCCTGCCCGTGCCTACGCCTGAAGCAAGCGACGTAAGCTTGAGGACCTCGCTTGAACTTAAAGACGCCTCGGGCGTTGCCGACGCTTATCCGCGCCAGAGGCAAAACGAACAGATTTTTACTATGGAGATGCAAAGCGCGGATAATCAAAAAGCTTTCGGCCGCGTTTTGGCTTATTGCAAAGACTGCCCGGAAATACGCCGCGGGCAAAGCCTTATTTTTGACGGGCAGCTCCAAACGCTTGATAGACAAAAAAACTTCGGCGGATTTGATTACGCAAAATATCTTGCGCGCAAACATATCTTTGCCCAGCTGCGCATAGAGAAAATAACCGACGTCAAAAATACTTCCCGCTTTTGGGGATTTATTTCGGGCCTGCGCCAAAGCATATTAAAAACTTTCAAAGATAATTTTAACGCCGACTTGCTGCCGATATTAAGCGGCATAACTTTAGGCGAAAAAAGCGATATAAGCCCGCGCCTAAACCGCGCTTTTCAGGACAGCGGGGCCATGCATCTTTTAGTGGCAAGCGGCGGCAATGTGGGTTTTGTAACTCTGATAGTTTATTTTCTTTGCTCTCTTTTGGGGTTAAAACGTCTTGCGCGCGCTTTACTGGCATTATCTTTTGCTCTTTTATATACTTTTGCCGCCGGCGCAGACGCGCCGCTTACGCGCGCTTATATTATGACTTTAGCCGCCACTATAGGTTTTATCTTAGGACGCAAAAGCGGCATTATGCAGGGGCTTGTGCTGGCGGCTTTTGCTTTGCTTATTTATAATCCGCAGAGTTTATTTGAGGCGGGCTTCCAAATGTCTTTTCTGGCTACTTTTGCCATAATCTTAACGGCTTGCAATTTTAACGCGCGCTTAAGCCGCAAAATGCCCAAAATACTGCGCTTTATAATACAACTGTTCTTTATTTCTCTTGCGGCGCAGCTTGCGCTTATGCCCGTGTTTACAAATTATTTCTACAGGCTTTCTTTTGCGGCGGTATTTTCAAATATACTTCTTGTGCCGTTAAGCGGCGTTTTGATGGCGGGCGGGTTTTTGCTTTGGGCCGTTTCGTTTGTACCGCTTGGTTTTCTCTCGGGCGCGCTTGTTTTTATCCTGACAAAACTGCTGCTTTTATTTAAGTTTCTAGTGGAGTTTTTTGCAAATACCCCAATATCGCATATAAGCGCTGGCGCGCTTAATATTTGGGCGATAATTTTTTATTACGCCGCGCTCTTTTGCCTGCTTAACCTGCCTTCTTTTAGTAAAACGGGCAGGAAGATATGCGGTCTTTTAATTTTAATTTTTGCCGCCGCGTTTATGTTTAACATAAACGCGAAAAAAGAAAATATTATCGCGCTTGAAGGCAAATATAACGGCGCAATATTATTTAATACTAAAAACGGGCTTTGCGCCGTAGGCGCGGGCGTAAGCCCGCAGACGCTTAAAGACGCCGTGCTTGCAAACGGCGGCGCAAAAATTAAATGCCTGTTTTTAAGCGGGCTTTCAAAAAGCGCGGCTTACGCTCTTAACGACGTTGAAGATATTACGATAGAAAAAATATTTGTTCCCTACGGCTCTCTTGACGATATTTTGCCTCTGCTTGAAAAAGCAAAAGCCGAAGTAAAAATGATACGCGCGGGGGAAGAATACTGTTCCGTCACCGCCGGGCGCGCCTGGTTTCTAACTAAAGAGGGGACTATAAGCGAAAGCTTTTCCCCCGACGTTCTTTCTTATTCTTTTTCAAATATTTCCACGGCGGGCAATCTAAAGTCCTATAAAAAAGACGGGCGGATTTTTAAGTTTAATTAAATCCGCCCGCGTCGTTTTTATTTTTTTTGCAAAGTTACTTGCAGACTTTATTTTCGGCTTTTTTGGAAACCGCTTCTAAAATCTGTCTTGCATAGTCGCTCAAAGTGGGATCTCTTGCACCCATTACCAAAATTACGTCGCCTTCTTGGGCGGCTGCGGCGATGTCATGTGCGGTTTCGCTGCGGCACGGTATAAATTTTATATTACCGCCGCGCGCCTTAACGCCTTCATAGATAATTTTGCTTGAAACGCCTTCGGGCACCGTGCCGCCGGCATAATAAATTTCCCCCAGCCAGAGGCAGTCCTTGGGGCCGATGTTTTTGGAAAAGCAGTCAATAAATTCCTTGGACAATAACTGTACCGACGTAAAAGCATGCGGCTGGAAGAAGGCCAAAACCCTATTGCCGCGCAAATGAGCGGCCTTTAGGGTGGCCGCAGCCTTATGCGGGTTATGGGCAAAATCGTCAATAACTTCCACTCCGCAGGCGGAACCTACCGTATTAAACCTGCGCCAAACGCCCTTAAAATTTTCAACGGCGCGCGAAGCGTCGTGTAAACTTACGCCCATTTCCTGCGCGGCGCAAATTGCCGCAAGAGCGTTTTTAATATAGTGCTCGCCGGGCAGATTTATTCTGAAAGGCACGCCTTTTACGGTGAAAGAGGAACCAAAGCCGTCCGTCTTAATATTTCCCGCAAAGACGTCGCCAGAGCTTAACCCGAAGGTTTTTGCCGGCCCGCTGAGTTCTTTTAAGTTTTCCTCTTCGCAATTTAAGATAAATTTATCGCAGTTTATGCTGAACTTTTGGAAATAGCCTTTTAAGACATCTATTTCCTTATGGTCTTTGGCCAAATTAAGCATAAGGCCGATTTTAGGGTGGTAATTTACCAAAGTGCCGTCGGACTCGTCGGCCTCTATTACCAAAATATCGCTCTTGCCCTGGTAGACATTACCAAAAAAACCCTCGTCCTGCAAAGAGAGCAGAAGGCCTCCGGTAATTAAAGAGGGCTCTTTGCCGGCCGCGCGCAAAATCTCAAAGAGCAAAGCCGTAGTGCTGCTTTTGCCGCTTGTGCCCGAAACGGCTACTGTCCAGTGGTCTTTAACTTCTTTTGCCAAAAGCTCGGAGCGGTGCATCATCGGAATTTTAAGTTTTTTTGCAATCTGCACCTCCAGATTATCGGGCTCTATAGCTGAAGTTAAGACGACAAGCTTGGTATCCTTATCAATACCGCTGCCGTTTTGCGGATATATCTTTACGCCCAGTTTAATTAAACTTTCCCAGACGGGCAGTTTTGTAAAACCTTTATTTATAAGACGGTCCGAACCCGTTACTTCATCGCCGGCTAAGGCGTGGAGCTGCGCAAGCGCGCTCATGCCGATGCCGCCGACGCCCACAAAATGTATTTTCATTTTTCTACTCCGTTTGCGCGGAAGATGAGATAAAATCTTTCATCTCGTAAAAGCCCGCTTTTTGCGCGCAAAGCCAAAGAGATATCTTTAGCGCGCTTCTTGCAAATAAAATCCTGTCCAAAGCATTATGCGTCAAAATTATTTCTTCGTCTGAAGACGGCGAAGTAAATTTTACCGTGTGACGGCCCACAACCTCGCCTTCCCGCAGGCTCTCTATTTTGCTTTCATCAAAATTTATTGCGCCCGCAAGAGTTTTTGCCGTGCCGCTGGGCGCGTCTTTTTTATGGATATGGTGCGTTTCACTTAGAGAAATATTATATCCCTTAAAAGCTTTTGCCGCGTTTTTAATAATTTCCGTAAAGAGAAAAACGCCTATGCTTGCGTTTGGCGCGTAAAAGACGGGAATTTTGTTTTCAAGCTTAAACTCTTCCGCAAAAGCGCGGGGCAGATTTGTGGTGCCGCATAAAAAAGCGGCTTCTTTTTCCTTGGCTATGGCGTAAGCTTCAAGCGCGCCCTGCGGGGAGGAAAAATCTATTACCAAATCAATATCTTTATCATCGTATTTTTGCCAGGCGTTTTCGCGCGCGCAGACAATTTGCATCTGCCCGCTAAAATCGCTTTCAATAAGTTTTGCAAGCAGAGCGCCCATCTTGCCCTGCGCGCCGTTAAGAAGAACGTTTATCATAAATATTCCTCCAGCAGCAGCTGCGCTATCTGGCTGCCGTTTAGGGCCGCACCCTTTAGAAGATTGTCGCAGACAGCCCAAAAATGAATAATATTTTTATCTTCCAAATCCTGCCTGAGGCGGCTTATATAAACTTCGTCTTTGCCGGCAATGTCTTTTGCGGTGTAAACTTTGCCGTCGCAAATTACGCCCTTTTGGCTTGCGAGTAAAGAAGGCAAAGAAGGCATGTCAAAAGCTTCCTTTGCCCTTAAGGTTATCGTAAGGCCGTGGCCGGCGTAAACGGGCACTCTTACTGTGTGGGAGCGCACTTTTAATTTAGGCAGAGATAAAATTTTTCTAGCTTCATTTATACCTTTAATTTCTTCCGAAGTAAAACCGCTTTCTTTGACGGTGCCCACAAGCGGAACGGCGTTTTCGCGGTAGAAAGAATCGGGCTTTGCATAATCTTCAATAAGTTTTTTGCCGCCGCCGCTTATTGCCTGATAGGAAGAAGAAAAAACTTCCTCCAGATGATATTTTTTCTTAAGCGGGTTTAAGGCCATAACAAGCCCCGTTACCGTGCAGTTGGGGCTGGCGATAAGCTGGGTGTTTTTTGTAATTGCATCTACGTTAATCTCGGGGATAACAAGCGGTACGCGCTCGTCCATGCGAAACTTTGCCGACATATCAATTATAAAACGCGCTTTATCTTTAAGCTCGCGGGCAAGCCGCTCGCTTATATCGTCTTCGGTGCATAAAACCGCTATGTCAACGGGGGCGGGCTTATCGTCCCTGCCGAAAGTTTTTAACTCAAAAGGCGTTTGTATGCGCCCAAGACACTTTATCATCAGCCGCCCTACAATACCGTTTGGGCCGAATACGCCTATAGTTTTCATTTTATTACCGTCCCCGTTTCGCCCGTTTTGTAATAGACGACATGTATCTCAACGCCTTTTTCTTTGGCAAGTTTTATGGCGTCGGGGTGCAGGACGTTTGCTCCCTCAAGGGCAAGTTTGTACATAACGTCAAAATCAATTAAATTTAATTTTTGCGCGCCGTCGTTTTTGTTGGGATCTTTGTCGTAGACGCCGTCAACGTCTTTTATCATCTCAACGTATTTGGCGCCAAGACAGCCGGCTATAAAGACCGCGGAAACGTCCGAGCCGCCGCGTTTTAACGTCGTGATTTCTTTATTCTCGCCTATGCCTTGAAAGCCGGCTATTATCGGTATATGATTTTGCGCAAGTTCTTTTATAAGACGGTCGCCGACAAGGCCTTTAATATCGGCGCAGGTGTGCTGCGAAGTTGTCGTAAGCCCTATCTGGGAGCCCGTCAGAGAAACCGATGACAACCCCGCTTCGTTTAAGGCTATGGACAAAAGGGCAACGCTGATGCGTTCCCCCGTAGTTATAAGCATATCAAGCTCGCGTTTGTTTGGGTTGGAACTCAGGGAATAGGCGTTATCAAGCAAAATATCGGTCATATTGCCGTTTGCCGAGGCCACTATAACTGGCAGGAGGCCCGCCTCGCAGCGCTGTTTTATTAAGTTTACCGCAAGCAGAATTTTTGCTTTGTTGGCAAGCGTGTTGCCGCCGAATTTCATTACGGCGACGGGTTTTTCAAAGGTCATAAGAGAAGCCCTCTGTCGGCGCTTTGCAGGATTTTATCCAGTTTCTCTTTTGTCTGCGCGCTTATCGGGCCCAAAGGCAGGCGGACTTCAGCCGAACATAAACCCAGTTTTTCAAGAACATATTTGCAGCAGGTTGGGTTAACCTCAAAGAAACACCCTTGCGTTAAAGCGTAGGCCGCGCGGAAAATATCAAGAGCTTCCTGCGTTTTGCCGGCGCAAAAAAGGTCGTAAACTTTCCGATATGCGGGCAAAAGCACATTGCCCGCCGCCGTTATAAGCGTGCGCGAGCCGAGCCCTAAAAATACGGGCCATAAATCGTCGTTTCCGCAAATGTAATTGAGGCGGTTTTTGCCAAACCCAACAGCCATATTTACGACGTGGGTGATGTCGTAGTCGGACTCTTTTACGCCGATAATCTGCGGCACTTCGCCCAAAAGGCTTTCAAAGAAACTTAAAGACAGCTTTTGCCCCGTCCTGCCCGGGATATGATATAAGATTATAGGCAAACCTTCTTTGGCGCAAAGCTTATAATGCGCAATCATACCGCTTAAATTGGGCTTATTGTAATAAGGGGTTACCACTAAAACGGCGTCGGGCGAGTATTTGGCAGCAAGCCTGATGTTTTTAAGCGTTTGTTCCGTATTATTGGAGCCCGCGCCGACTATTATTTTGGCGCGCTTATTAACGACGGAACAGCAAAATTTAATAATTTCTTCCTTCTCTTCAAAGGACAAAGCGGGCGTTTCCGCCGTGGTGCCCAAAATTACAAAACCGCTTGCTCCTTTTTGCAGAGAGAGATTTATTATCTTCTCAAGAGAGGCAAAATCTATTTTCCCTTCCTTAAAAGGGGTAACTAGCGCGGGCAAAACTCCGCTGAACATAGGCCCTCCCATACGGCTTAAATAACTTTTGTTGATAAGAAAATTGTAGCATTTATTGATATAATTTAAGAATAATAAAAGGAGTTTATATGGACACAAACCCAAATCAGGAAGAAAATCTGCGCCAATCCGAAGGAAAAGCCGTAAAAATTTTTGAGGACGCACCCTCCTCTCAGGAGCAACAGAAAAATAATAAACCCCTGGAAAAAAAGGATTCTTCCACCGGAATAAAGGCCTGGGTTGTTTTGCTTACTTTTGTTTTCAGCGCGGCTATGGCCTGCGGTCTTTACTTAATATCAAACGGGCCTTCCTGCCCGAAAGCCGAGAAAACCGCGGAAATGCCGGAAGACGGGGAGGATTTTTTATCTTCTTTCATAAAAGCTTCCGGTAAAAACGAAGGCGCGGCCGTAATTAAAATACGCGGCGCGATAAACGAAGGCAGCGACACCTCTTTCAGCGCCAGACAAAGCGCTTCCGCCACGGCGCGAAAAATACGCTCCCTTGCCGACAAAAAACAAATTAAAGCTTTGCTTTTGGACATAAATTCCCCCGGAGGAACGGTTGCCTCCGTGCAGGATATTTACGACGCGGTTTTGTACTTTAAGAGCAAAAATAAACCCGTCATAGCCCTCTTTAGGGACGTAGCCGCAAGCGGCGCGTTTTATATAGCCATGGCCGCAGATAAAGTGGTTGCAAGAGAAGGCACTATAACAGGCTCCATAGGCGTAATAATGCAGGCAAATAATGTGGAAGGCCTCTTTGACAAAATAGGCGTAAAAGTAACGCCGATAAAATCGGGTAAGCATAAAGACATTGGCGCAAGCTACCGCCCCATGACAGAAGAGGAAAAAGCCCTCCTCCAGGAACTTATAAACGACGCCTACGGCCAGTTCTTTGACGTGGTTGCAAAAGGCAGGCCCAATATCAAAAAGGAAGATTTGCTTATTTACGCAGACGGCCGCGTCTTTACCGGCCAGCGCGCCAAAGCTTTGGGCTTGATTGACGGCCTGGGCGGCGAAGAGCTTGCCCAGCAGTATCTGGGCGAACTGACGGGGAATAAAGACATTAAAATACTCTACCCAAAAGCAAATAATTTTATGGAATTTATTTCCCTATCCACGGGCGGCCTTGAACAGAAACTTGGTTTGCTGCCGCTGGAGGATTTTACTTCCCCAAAAATATCCTATTTGTGGACGATGTAAGAGGATAAAAAATGTATTTAATAAATACGCTTTTTGACTTTGTGCAGAACCCGCCGCAGACCATAAAGAAAATTATGGAGGAAAGAAAACTTTCCGCCGCGTTTTTTGGCTTTATGTTCGGAGCGCTGGGAATGCTGCTTTTCTTTGCGCTGGGCAACAGGAGCCAGATAGGGCAGGGAGCTCTTGTCTTCGGCTTTATATCAATACTGTTTTTGGACCTCTGCCTAGGTTTTTTCTTTGCGGCAAGCGCGCATTTGTTTTTGGAGATAACCACAGGCAAAGGCAAAGCCGCGGGTTTATTTGTTTTGCTGGGGCTTTCGGAATTTGCAAAAACGCTGCTTGCCGCCTACTCTCTGCTTGCAATGATATCCCCTTTGCTTGCGCAGCTTAAGCTTGCGGCGTTCTTCGCAGTTTTGATTTTGCAGCTTCTGTTCGTTTTATATATGATGAAGGAAGCCTACGGGCTTTCCAAAATACGCACGTTTTTTGCGCTTGTTTTATCTTTTGTTCCTTCGGTAATATGTTTATGCTTTGCGGCGGCCTGCGCTGCGGGCTTTTGTTTGTGGCTCATCGTTTGAAGCAATATACCTGCTTAAATCTGCGGCTATATCAAGAAGATGCCGTTTGATTTTAGGCTGCTTGCTTTCAAGCAGAGGCAACAGTTTGGCGCGCACCCAGTTTCTGGTATAAATATCTTCAAAATTTGTTTCATCGTCAATATAACTTAAGCCGTGCTCTTTGATATAGGAGAGCACTTCCTTCCGCGTTATGCATAAAAACGGACGCATAATTTCAACGCCGCTTAAAACGCGTTTTACCGGAATGCCCAAAAGACCTTTTGCCTTTGTGCCGCGCAGGATATTAAGCAAAATAGTCTGCGCGTTATCGTCGGCGTGATGCGCAAGGGCTATCTTGGCGCAGCCGCATTTTTTTGCCGCCTCCAAAAGCGCTTTATAACGAAGACGCCGCGCGCCGTGCTCCGTGCTTAATCCCTCTTTTTTGCAGAGTTTTTTAACGTCAACTTTTTTAAGAATAAAAGTAAGGCCCAAAGCCTCCGCCGTCTTTTTTGCAAAAGCGGCGTCGCGCGCGGCATTTTTTCTAAGGCCGTGATTGACATGGCAGGCAAAAACCGCGAAATGCTTTTTGCGCCCCATCTGACTGACAAAATGAGCCAGAGAAACCGAATCCGCCCCGCCGGAGAGTCCTATCAAAACGGCTTTTTTAACGGCAAAAAAATTATTTTTTTTATCAAATTTAATAAGGCTTTGCCACGTTGAGGCTTTGAAATTATCAGACGGCATAAGAATAAAGCTCCAAAAAAATATATAATAAGAACAGATGTATTATAGTAAATTTAGGGGCGGGACATGAGCGAACTTAAAAAACGTATTGTAGTTGTTGAAGACGAAAGGGATATCCTTGAGCTTTTGGGCCTTATTCTGACAAGGGCGGGATATGAAGTTTACCTCTGCGACAGCGGGAGAAACGCCATTGAACTGCTAAAGAAAGTGCGCCCCCATTTGCTGGTTTTGGATATAATGCTGCCCGGTTACGACGGAAAAGCGATAGTAGAATCCATGACAAAAGACGAAGATCTCATGGGCACTTACATAATGATAGTTTCCGCTTTGGAAGAAGCAGAAAGAATGTTTACAAATTATCCGCAGGTAAAAGCGTGCTGCTTAAAACCGTTTCGCTCGTCTGTTTTAGTGGAAAAAGTAAAGCAGATTATGGGGGACGCAAGACCTCTTTAATTTAAGCCCCGCTTTAGGCGCACAAATTAAAGAGAAGCCTGCCAAATTAAATAATTTTCGGCAAAGTTTTTCAAAAAATTATCTCTGAACTCTTCAATATTAACGGGTTTGGAGATAATTTTTTTGACGCTTATCGCTTCCAGCTTCCCAGGCAGAGCGTTATTGAGATTTACGCCCACGCCTATAACAAGCCAGTTAAGATCGTTTTGGCCGGAAGAACTTTCAATTAAAATTCCCGCTATCTTTTTATAATTGCCGCCGTGAAATGCCAAAACGTCGTTGGGAAGTTTTATCTTTGTCTTAATTCCGTAAAGCTGTTT
>JAEWSL010000041.1 GCA_023398295.1 Elusimicrobiota bacterium
GCCGATAACTCCGGCGCCAAAAAAGTACAGTGCTTTAAGGTGCGCGGCGGCCATCACAGGGATATCGCCTCTTTGGGCGACGTCGTTATGTGTTCGGTGCGCGACGCGATACCCACCTCCAACGTCAAAAAGGGCGACGTCGTGCGCGCCGTAGTCGTGAGAGTGGCCAGAGAAAAACGCAGAAAAGACGGTTCTTATATCCGTTTTGACGATAACGCGGTGTGTCTTATCAACGAAAACGGCGAGCCCAGAGGCACGCGCGTTTTCGGCCCGGTGGCCAGAGAATTAAGAGAAAAGAATTTCCTAAAAATCATTTCTCTTGCTCCGGAGGTAATTTAATTATGAATGTAAAGAAGAACGATAAAGTAATTATCCTTGCCGGCAAAGACAAAGGCAAAACCGGAGAAGTAAGGGAAGTTATCCCGTCCAAAAACAAAGTAATAGTTACGGGCGTAAACATAATTTCCAAGCATACCAAACCGACGCAGAACAGCAAAGGCGGCATAAACAAGATGGAAGCCCCCTTAGACGCTTCAAACGTATCGGTAATATGCCCTAAATGCAAAAAGCATATGACGCCCAGACGCACAGTTTTGGAAAGCGGCCTTATCACCCGCGTTTGCGCCAAATGCAAAGAAGCGTTAATGTAAGCGGGAGCAATAAAAATGGCAGAAAAAGAAATCAAAAAGACTACAAGCAAAGACGGCTACGAAGCCAGACTTAGGACTTTATACAAAAAAACCGTCCTGCCCGCCTTACTTAAAGATTTGGGCTTCAAAAGCCCTATGGCGGCTCCTAAACTGGAAAAGATTGTCGTAAACGTCGGCGTCAACGATGCCAAAGATGATATTAAATTTGTAGACATCGTGCGCGATGACCTTGCGGCTATCTGCGGGCAGGCCCCTCAGACGAGGAAGGCCAAAAAGTCCATATCCAATTTCAAATTGAGAGAAGGCCTCCCCATAGGCGTAAGAGTAACTTTGAGAGGGGATAAAATGTTTGAATTCCTGGACAGGTTTATAAATGTTGTTTCCCCGCGCATAAGGGACTTCCAGGGTTTTAGCGGCAAATGTTTTGACGGCAGAGGCAACCTTAACATCGGCCTTAAAGAGCATTATGTTTTTCCGGAAATTGATGTGGAAAAATCGCCCAAAGCGCACGGTATGAACATTACCTTTGTTACTACCGCCAAAGACGATAAAAAAGGCAAATTATTGTTAGAATACTTGGGTTTCCCTTTCAGAAAAGAGAAAGGGCCAAACAAATAAAGGAACGGTACTGAATTATGGCTACAAAAGCGTGGGTTGCAAAAATGGCTAAGCCGCAGAAATTTGCGGTAAGATACCACAACAGATGCCAAATCTGCGGCAGAGCGAGAAGTTATTACAGAGATTTCGGTCTTTGCCGTATCTGCTTTAGGAAATTGGCCCATCAGGGCTTAATTCCCGGCGTAAAAAAATCAAGCTGGTAAGGAGGATGCTTTATACGGATTTAACTCCGCGCGCGGTATAAAGCCGCACATTTTTAAGGCGGAAAGTAAATTCGTTTCGGCATAAACAAATATGGATCCAATAGCAGATTTCTTAACAAGAATAAGAAACGCAAATATGAAAAAGAAGGAAAGGGTAGATATACCTTTTTCCAAAATCAAAACGGAAATCGCCAGAGTTCTTAAAGAGGAAGGTTATATAGCCAATTATAAAGCCGTCCACAACGAAACCAAAGGCGGTTTTGTGCGCATATTTCTTAAATATACGGACAATCACGGCGTGATACAGGGCTTAAAGAGAGTTTCTCGTCCGGGAAGAAGGGTTTACAGTTCCTACAGCGATATTCCCGCGGTAAGGGGAGCGTTTGGGACCTCGGTTCTTTCCACTTCAAAAGGCATCATGACAGACGCGCAGGCCAAAGAACATAAAATCGGCGGCGAAGTGCTCTGCCAGATTTGGTAAGGGGGATATATGAGCAGAATAGGTAAAAATCCGATACACATTTCCTCCAAAGTTAAAGTGGAAGTTTCCGGCAATTCTCTTAAGGCTACAGGCCCTCTGGGTTCTTTATCTTATAAAGTGCCCCAAGGCATTACGGCTAAATTAGAAGGCGCCGTTCTTACTTTTCACGTTGACCAAGACAAGGCCGAGCAGTTAAACGCAGTCCACGGCACAACCCGCGCGCGCGTTGCAAACATCATAATCGGCGTTGAAACTCCGTTTAGGAAAGTGCTTGAAATCAACGGTTTGGGTTATAAAGCCGTAGTGCAAGGCAGCAAACTTAATTTAGAATTGGGGTTTTCCCACCCTGTGCTTATAGATATTCCGCAGGGGTTGACCGTAACGGCCGACACGAAGAATCCTTTGCTTGAAATTAAAGGCTGCGACAAAGTTTTAGTGGGAGATTTTGCCGCCAAGATTAAAAAAATCCGCCCGCCGGAACCTTATAAAGGCAGCGGCATCAGATATCAGGGCGAGCATATTATCAGGAAAGCCGGTAAAGCGGCTGCAGGCGCGGGAGGCGGCAAATAATTATGGCTACCAAACAGGAAAGATATCAGTTTAGAAAACAGAGAACTAAAAAGAAACTTTTTGCGGCGGGTTTAAGCAGGCCGCGCCTCTCTGTCTACAGAAGTTTGAATTATATTTACGCTTCGGTTATAGACGACCAAAACGGCAAGGTTATAGTAAGCGCGGCCAGCTCGGCAAAAGAACTTGAGGGTAAATATAAAGCTTCGGGCAAAAGCGTGGAAGCAGCCGCTCTTTTAGGCGAACTTATTGCCAAAAAAGCTTTGGAAAAAGGCGTCAAAGAAGTCTGCTTTGACAGAGGCGCGAGGATTTATCACGGCAGGGTTAAGGCCCTGGCGGAAGGCGCACGCAAAGCGGGCCTGAAATTTTAACTTATAAAGGTGAATAAATGTTAAATAAAGAAACGCTTAAAGGCGAAAACAGGAAAGAAGCGAAAGGTCATAAGACCGAGTTTCAGTTACGCGCAAAACCCGAAGGCACTACCACCGTCATAGACGTGGCCAGAACGGCCAAAGTCGTCAAAGGCGGCAAGAGATTCGGGTTTAGGGCTTTAGTCGTAGTCGGGGACGGCAACGGCAAAGTCGGCGTAGCTATAGGCAAAGCAAACCAGGTTCAATTTGCCGTGTCCAAGGCGGAATTTCAGGCGCGAAAGCAGTCCATAAAATTTCCGATTGTAAACAATACCATACCGCACGAAGTTATAGGTAAGTTCGGCGCGTCCAGCGTCTGGATGAAACCTGCGGCCCCCGGCACCGGCGTTATCGCTGGCGCGGGAGTACGTCTTATAATGGAAGCGGCGGGCATAAAGAACATACTTTCAAAATGTATCGGCAGCTCAAACGCATGCAACACGGCTTACGCTACTTTGGAGGCTTTCAAACAGCTTAAAAACAAAAAAGCCGTTATGATAAGCCGCGGTAAGATTACCGAAGAAACGCCTAAAACGGCTCAAGCGCATAAAGAAATAAAAGAAAACGCGGCATCGGCGACGGTCGCAGCTCCTGCGGCTGAAACAGTCGTAAAAGAGCCTGCGGCTGAGGCGGGAGAATAACTATGGCACATTTAAGCACACTTTTTCCTAAACACGGCTCCAGAAAAGCCAAAAGAAGAATAGGGCTAGGCGTCGGCTCGGGTATGGGCAGATCCGCCACTAAGGGTATGAAAGGGCAGTCTGCACGCTCTGGCAATACCAAGAAAGAGAGCAAAGAAGGCGGGCAGATGCCTTTGGTCAGAAGAATCCCCAAAAGCGGTTTTTCAAATGCCATGTTTGCCACAAAGAGCGAGTTTGTGAATATCGGCTCTTTGGATAAAGTCTTCAAGAGCGGGCAGGAAGTTACGCCCGAGCTTTTGAAAGAAAAGCGTTTAATCCACGATATCAAAAAAGTTAAAATTTTGGGTAACGGGGAAATAAAGATTGCGTTAAAAGTTTCGGCTCACTCTTTTTCTGCGGGCGCAAAGTCCGCGATAGAAAAAGCGGGCGGGACCGTAAGCGTTATTGAAAAGAAAGCAGCGGCCGTAAAAACTAAATAAGCGAAGGCCTTAAAATGGAAAATAATCCCATAGCAAACATATTGCAGTCGCCGGAATTAAGGAAGAGGATACTTTTTGTAGTTATCGCTCTTGCGGTATTTCGCGTTGCGGCGGTAATACCCGTACCCGGCATTAACGGGCAGGCGTTGGCGGCGTTTTTCCAGCAGCATCAGAGCGGAATGTTAGGGTTTCTTGACATTTTCTCAGGCGGTGCTTTGGGCAAATTCTCGGTGCTTGCTTTAGGCATAATGCCTTATATTAACGCGTCCATCATTATGAGTTTGGTCAAAGGGGCGCATATTTTCCCGGCTTTGGATAAACTGAGCAAAGAAGGCGAATACGGCAGAAGAAAAGAAAATCAGATTACAAGAGTCTTCGGGCTGCTTTTAGGTTTGCTTCAGGGCTTCGGTCTTACTTTAGCTATTACAAAGATGTCGGCCCCGGGCGGGCTTGCCATAGTGATTGATCCTTCCTGGACTTTTATTATGACTGCCACCTTAACCCTTGCCGCAGGCACTATGTTTGTAATGTGGCTGGGCGAAATGATGACGGAAAAGGGCATAGGCAACGGCATATCGCTGATAATCTTTGCCGGCATAGTAGACAGGCTGCCTTCGGCTATAATGATGCTTGTTGAGCTTGTGAGAAGCGAGGAAATGCAGCTTCTGACGGCAATTGTCATATTGGCTTTGGTGGTGGTGATTATGGGCCTTGTAGTCTGGGTAGAAACGGCCCAGCGCCAAATTCCGGTACAATACGCGAAGCGTATGGTGGGCAATAAGATGTACGGCGGGCAGAGCAGTTATCTGCCTCTTAAAATTGACCAAAGCGGCGTTATTGCGGTAATCTTTGCGATGTCGGTAATGTCAGTTCCTCTTACGGTAGCGCAGTTTACGCCTCAGTCCCACTGGGCGCAGGTTACCATGGAGTGGATGGGCCGCGGACACGCCACGTATGTTTTGCTTTACGTAGCTTTGATTATATTCTTCTGCTATTTTTATAACTCTATGTCTTTTAATCCCAAGGATATAGCGGAAAATATGAAGAAATGGGGCGGTTTTATCCCGGGTATCAGGCCGGGCGAACCTACCCATAAATACATAGAATGGGTAATGAACAGGATTACTTTGAGCGGGGCGGTTTTTGTTTCGCTGATAGCTGTTCTGCCCGACTTTTTTAGGATTAAGTTTAACGTTCCCTTTTACTTTGGCGGCACGGCTTTACTCATCGTGGTAGGCGTTGCGCTGGATACGGTTGGGCAGGTGCAGGCGCATTTGCTTGCTCACAATTACCAGCCGCTTATGAAAGGGCGCGGCATAAAAGGGCGTTGGTTTAACGTAGGCGAGTAAGCAGAATCCCGCCGCGTTAAAGTTTAACGCAAAGAGGCGTGATGAATATAATTTTGCTTGGGTTTCCCGGCGCAGGCAAAGGCACGCAGGCGCAGAAATTGCAGGACGCTTACGGTTTTAGGCATATTTCCACCGGTGATTTAATACGGGCGGAAATTGAAGCAAAAACGCCTTTGGGCGTAGAAGCGCGGGATACTATAGCGGCGGGCAATTTAGTTTCGGACGAAGTTATAATTAAACTGCTGGTTAAGAATATTAAGGACGAAACTAAAGGGATAATTTTTGACGGTTTTCCGCGGACTTTGAAACAGGCAAAAGCGTTGGATAAGTATCTGACGCAAAAAGGACAGAAGGCAGACTTTGTAATATTGTTGGAATTAAGCGGCGAAGAGGTGCTGCGCAGGCTTACTTCGCGCAGAGTCTGCAAAAAATGCGGGGCGGTTTTTAATATATCCGATAAGGATTTTAAGAATGCCTGCGCAAAATGCGGCGGAGAGCTTTACATAAGGCCGGACGACAGCTTAGAAAAAGCAAAGCACCGCTTGGAAGTTTTTAGGGAAGAAACAAAACCGCTTATAACTTATTATGAAAAAACAACAGGTCTTAAAAGAGCGGACGGCAGTAAGAGCGTAGATGAGGTTTTTAAGGAAATATCTGCTGCTTTAGGTCTTTCAAAATGATAGAATTAAAAAATGACGCCGAGGTGCAAAAAATGCGCGCGGCGGGCAAAGTAGTCGCCAAGGTTCTTAGGACGATGCAGTCCTGCGTTCAAGTCGGCATAAGCACTTATGAACTTGACAGGATTGCAGAAGAAATAATAAGAACCGAGGGCGCGGTGCCGTCTTTTTTGGGTTACGGCGGGTTTCCGGGAAGCATATGCACGTCTGTAAACGAGCAGGTTGTGCACGGGATACCGTCTGAAGAAGTTGTTCTCAGGGAAGGCGACGTCGTGGGTATTGACGTCGGCGCGTATTTGGAAGGTTTCCACGCCGATGCGGCCCTTACTATTCCTGTGGGTAAAGTTTCAGGCGAGGTCCAAAGGCTTCTTGAAAACACAAAGAAAGCTTTATACAAGGCCCTTTCGCTTGTCAAACCGCAAGTGCATTTGGGAGATATCTCAAACGCGGTGGAAACTTATGCCATAAGGTCGGGTTTGGGTATAGTGCGCGAATATTGCGGGCACGGAGTCGGTCGCAAATTGCATGAAGATCCGTGTATCCCCAATTTCGGCGCAAAGGGCAAGGGTCCTTTGCTTAAGAAAGGCATGGTGCTGGCGATAGAGCCTATGCTTAACTTAGGCGGGGACGAAGTAAAAGTTTTAGACGATGACTGGACCGTGGTCACAAAGGACGGCAAATACAGCGCCCATTTTGAGCACACGGTGGCCGTAACGGAGAAGGGTTGTCTTATACTTACGGAATAAACCGTAAAGTAAGAACCTGCGGAAACTGACCGGTAAGGAGAGTATGAGCGATAAAATAGAAGTAGAAGGGAAAATACTTGAAGCATTGCCAAACGCCATGTTCAAAGTTGAAATAGCGGGAGGCAAGGTGATTTTGGGGCACATATCCGGAAAGATGAGAATGTTCCATATCAGAATATTGCCGGGAGATAAAGTTAAAATAGAACTTTCCCCTTACGACTTAACCAAAGGCAGAATAATCTATCGGGAGAAATAAATGAAAGTCAGAGCTAGTGTTAAAAAGATATGTCAGAAATGTAAAATTGTTAAAAGAAACGGCGTAGTGCGCGTGGTATGCTCCATACCTAAGCATAAGCAGCGCCAAGGTTAAAAGGAGTCTTATATAATATGGCAAGAATCGCTGGTATAGATTTACCGAAAAACAAGAGAATTGATATCGCGTTGCAATACGTTTATGGTATCGGGCCGAAGATTGCTAAAGACATTTTGGCCAAGGTCAAAGGGCAGATAGAGCCTTCTGTTCGCGTCAAAGATTTGACGGAGCAGCAGGCCGGTTTGCTTAACACGATACTCCAGAAGGAATATAAAGTGGAGGGCGAACTCAGAAGAGAAGTCGCCCAAAATATCCACCGTCTTATAGAAACAGGCTCTTACAGGGGCAACAGGCACAGACGCAATCTCCCCTGCCGCGGCCAAAGAACAAGAACAAACTCAAGAACAAGACGCGGAAGAAGAAAAACCGTCGGCGCCAAAATAAAGACGGCTTAAAATTTAAGAGATTAGGAAAAACTAAAAATGGCAGAAGAAATCAAACAAGAAACGGCAGTACCTCCCGCGCAGGCGGAGCAAAACGTTCCTGCGGCAAAAGCAAAAAAGAAAGCAGGCAAAGTGCCCGCCCACGGCGTGGCGCATATCAGCTGCACTTTTAACAACACTATCGTTACCATTACCGACGATAAAGGCGGCACGATAGCATGGTCTTCTTCGGGTTCTCACGGTTTTAAGGGAACAAAAAAGGGCACTCCCTTTGCCGCGCAGATTACCTGCAATAAAGCGGCCGAGAAAGCGGTTGCCTTAGGCATGAAAGAAGTTTCCGTCAAAGTATGCGGCCCCGGCCAGGGCAGAGAAACGGCCGTGAGGGCTTTACAACAAGCGGGGCTTACGGTAAGTTCCATTAAAGACGTAACGCCCATACCGCATAACGGCTGCAGGCCGCCTAAAGCGAGGAGGGTATAATATATGGCCAGATACACGGGACCAAGCTGCAAGAAATGCAGAAAATTAGGCACTAAACTATTTTTGAAAGGCGCTAAATGCTACGGCAATTGCGTAATGGACAAATTGGCTTCCGCCAAGAAAGGCGGCAAAGCGCCGCGCAGGGCAAAGCTTTCGGAATATGCGGTTCGTCTTCAGGAGAAGCAAAAAGCAAAATTTATTTCCGGTATGACGGAAGTTCCTTTTGCCAATATGTTTGTCAAAGCTACCAAAGCCACGGGGCAAACGGGCGAGCAGTTCTTAAGATACCTTGAAACAAGGCTTGATAATT
>JAEWSL010000005.1 GCA_023398295.1 Elusimicrobiota bacterium
GGTCAAAGCCGCGCGCCGCTTAAACAAGATTATGATTGAGAAAGGTTTTTTTGAACCTTTCCCGCAAAAACTTTTTGACGAGGCCCTAAGGAAAACGCTTAAAGAAATTAAATCCGCCAATTTTTGATTTATAAAATAAAAAAATCCGCAAAAAAGCTAAGCTGAAAAAATGAGAGTTATAGAAGAAAACCAAATAATCCGCGCCGTAAAAGAGATGTGCATAGAGGCCGCCCACAAACTGCCCGGCGATGTGCTTTGCGCGCTTAAAGCGGCGCAGGCAAAAGACGTCGGCCTTGCCAAAAAGATTTTGGGCCTTACTCTTAAAAACGCGAAAATTGCAAAAGAAGAAAATTTGCCGCTCTGCCAGGACACGGGCATAGCCGTTTTTTTTATTGATGTCGGCCGGGAAGTTTTTATAAAAGGCAATTTGGAGCGCGCCGTAAACATCGGCGTAAAACAAGGGTATAAAGAAGGTTATTTAAGAAAGTCCGTTGTAAGCGATTCTTTGTTTCTGCGCAAAAATACCAAAGATAACACTCCCGCCGTCTGCCATATAAATTTTTGCAAAGGAGATAAAATTAAAATAAATCTTCTGCTTAAAGGCGGCGGCGCGGAAAATATGAGCGCGCTTAAATTTCTTTCCCCTTCGGCCGACGCGGGGGAAGTTGTCTCTTTTGTTCTTGAAACGGTAAAAAACGGCGGCGCAAAGGCCTGCCCGCCGCTTGTAATAGGCGTCGGCGTCGGCGGCAATTTTGAAAAATGCGCGGAACTTGCAAAAAAAGCTTTGCTGCGCAAAATAGGTTCTGAGCATAAAAACGAAAAATACGCCTCTTTGGAAAAAAACATTCTGGCGCGCGTAAATAAGCTGGGCATAGGTCCGCAGGGCTTCGGCGGCAAAACAACGGCTCTTGCCGTTTTTATTGAGCATTATCCGTGCCATTTTGCTTCTTTGCCGGTTGCTGTCAACATCGGTTGCCACTCAAACCGCCATATAACAAAAATTTTATGATAAAGCTAAATACGCCCTTAACAAAAAAAGATATCCGCGCTCTTAAAGCAGGGCGGGAAGTTTTGCTCAGCGGGATTTTATTTGCCTTCCGCGATAAGGCGCATAAGACGCTTTGCTCGCTGGAACAAATGCCGCTTGACCTTAAAGGGCAGATTCTCTATTACATGGGCCCTACGCCGACGAGGCCCGGTAAAATTTGCGGCAGCTGCGGGCCTACTACGAGCGCGCGTATGGATAAATATTGCGGGAATATTATTAAAAAAACGGGTATAATTGGTATTATAGGAAAAGGCCCGCGCTGCCAAGAGGCCAATGGGCATATGCGCGGCAAAGTTGTGTATTTTGCGGCTTTTGGCGGACTGGGCGCTTTAAGCGCAAAATGCGTTACGTCCCTGCGCGCGGTCTGTTTTAAGGACTACGGCGCGGAAGCGGTTTTTAAGCTGAGGGTTAAAGATATGCCGCTTATCGTCGCTCAAGATTTTGACGGCAATAATATTTACGGAGATTAGAATATGAAAAAACTTTTGCTTCTGTTTTACGCTTCGGCGTTTGTTTTATTGTGCGGCGGCTGCCAGTCTTTAGATAAAGCCGAGCAGGAAAGGCGCGATAAAGAAGGTACTATTACCGTTGAAGTAGACGAAACTATCCCCGGGGAGCCTGTGGAAGGCCTCATACAGGTAACCAAATATAATCTTGAGCCTCTGCCCGAGGGGCCTGCGCCAAACGCTCCGTATCAGCGCTCCCAAAAACTTGCTTACGAGCGCAATTTAAGTCATGCTAATTTTGCTCCCTTTTTATATGACGGCAAATTTTACGCCTATTACAGCATAGCAAGAAGGGTAAAAGGCCCCGACGAAGACGGCTATTATGTAATGGAATTCAAAAACGGGCCCAAGAAAGGCGAGCAGGTAAAAACCAAAGATGTGCTTATTAAAACCCGTCCCGCTTATCCGGAAGAGCTTAAGAAAGGGCTGGTGGTGCTTGTAAACCATTGGGATCCTCTTAAAGAAAACGACGATAATAAAGTTGATATGTGGCGCAAAGGCGTAGTCTATAATACCGACGAACTTGCAAACAAAGGCAGGGTTATGGTGGAGTTTCCTTACGACAAGAACGACTTTCTTTCAACCAAAGAGGTTTACAGAGCCTCAAATCTGCGCGTCATAATGGAGCCTGCTCAAAAAGACATCAGAACATTTTTGGACTAAGGGGCAAAGATGAGAATTAAAAAAACTTTAATAAGCCTTGCGCTGTGCTGTTTTATCGCGCCGCAGGCTTATTGCGCGACAAGCGACAGCTCTCTGATTGACATTCCCACCGCGGAAGTTATGCCTTTGCATAGCCTTGGCGTGCAGGCAAGGGCTTTTAACGAAGGCGGCGTCTTAAGCTATTTTGATTTTTCAGTTCTAAACCGCTTTACCATAGGCGCTTCTTTTACCTTTGAGCATCTTATAGGCACAAACGATCAAAGCATAAAAATGCTTATCCCCGCTTTGCAGCTGAAATTCCGTTTTTACGACGGGGGGGAATATGTGCCTGCCCTTGCCGTAGGTTTTGACAACCAGGGTTACTGGTACGATCACGATAAGGACGAGTACCTTCAGGAAGCCCGCGGCGTTTATCTTGCCGCCAGCAAGGAATTATTTACAAGTGGTCTTTTGTTTAACCCGGGAATTAATGTTTCGGTAGACGGGTTCGGCTTTAATAAATTTGCCGGCTTTATGGGCGTTTCTTATACGATAGAGGACACCGCGGGCCTTATGTTTGAGTGGGATTCCATACGCGGCTTTGACCATTCCCGCCTTAACGCCGGCGTGCGCGTTTATATAACCGATTTTTTTGCTATGGACTTTGCTTTGAGGGACTTCAATCATAAGACCGAGCGCGTTGCGCAAGTAAAGTACGTATGCAATTTATAGGAGAGCGATAATATGGACAAGAAAAAAATAGGCATACTTACGGGCGGGGGCGATTGCCCCGGCCTTAACCCTGCGATAAGAGGCGTCGTCTACGCCGCAGAAAAGCTGGGCTATCAATGCATAGGTTTTTTGGAAGGATGGAAAGGCATCATTGAAAATAATACCACCCCCTTAAATACCGGCATAGTAAAAGATATCATAGGCCAGGGCGGCACTTATTTAGGCTCATCGCGCACCAATCCCTACAAGAGGGAAGGCGGCGTTGAAGCCGTGCTTAAAACATTCAAAGATAATAATTTATACGCCCTTGTCGCCTTGGGCGGGGAAGATACTTTGGGAGTCGCCTCCAAACTTTACGAAGATTTCAAATTAAACGTAGTCGGCGTGCCCAAGACTATGGATAATGACTTGAGCAAAACCGATTACACCTTCGGCTTTGACAGCGCGGCCACCCTTTCCATGGAAGCCCTTGAGCGTTTGAGAGATACCGCCAAAAGCCACAGGCGCGCTATTGTTCTTGAAGTTATGGGCCGTCATGCTGGCTGGGTTTCGCTCTATACTTCCATTGCCGCCGCGGCCGATTATTTTTGCATACCCGAGAAAAAGGTTGACGTTGACGATATGGTGGCAAAAGTAAAAGAAGCCTATGCAAAGCGCAAATATGCCCTTGTGGTAACAAGCGAGGCTGTTGATTTGCCTACCACCACGCAAGGCGCGGTGCAGGCAAAGGACGATTTTGGGCATATCCTTCTTAAAGACAGGGACTGCGGCGCAAAACTTGCCGAGATTATTGAACAAAAAACCGGCATTGAAACAAGACACGCCGTCATAGGCCATATGCAGCGCGGCGGAGCGCCCACTTTGTTTGACAGGATTTTAGGCACGCGTGTGGGCGTTGGCGCGGCGCAATTTGTCCACGAAGGCAAATTCGGCGTTATGGCCGCCGTCAGCGGCAACGAGATTAAGCCCGTTGCCCTTAAGGAAGCTACAGGCACGCTTAAAGTTGTAAACGAGTATTGGTATAATTTGGGCGAAACCCTTATTTAGCGTTAAAAAACGTTCCCGCCGCCAAAAGGCGGCGGGAGCGCGGAACTTATGGAACAAAAAAAATATCAGAGAAAAACTATTTTCGTAAAACCGGCGATGCAATTTAGGTTTATTGCTTTTATAATGCTTGCGGTTTTGTTCGGCATGGCTTTAATTTCTTACGAATTTATAAGCCTGCTGGGCGATATTTTTGCAAAACACCCCGCCCTGCTTGAGGTTTTTTATCAGGAAGGCTCGGCCCTGTTTGCCGATTTTATTATTAAGATAAGCATATGTTTTGTGCTGCTGGCTTTGCTTGCCGCCGTAATATCCCACAAGATAGCGGGGCCCGTATATCGGGCCGAAGTTTGCTGCCGCCGCGTTTCAAAAGGCGATTTAAGGGTGCGCATGCATCTTAGAGATAAAGACGCTTTTAAGAATCTTGAAACGGAATTTAACGCAATGATGGACTCTTTGGAAAATAAATACGGCAAGCAGTCTGCGCCGCAAAATAAAGAGGACATTGCGACCGAAAATCAACCTGACGCCGAAATAAAAGAGGGGGACAAATGAAAAAGTTTTTTATATTTTTTGGCTTTGCCTGCTTTATTTTTTGCGCGGTTTTTGCCGCCGCGCAGCAGTACAGAATTAAATATTCTTCGGACGATAAAGATCCCCTTTCCCTTGAAAACGCCATAAGGCTTGCTTTGGAAAACGATTATAACCTGCTTTTGACCGAGCAGGACGTCGCCATCTCCGAGCAGCGCTTAAAAGAGTCAAAACTTTTATACCTCCCGCAGATAAGCCTTAACGCCGGCGCAACGGCCTATAATCTTGATTATCCCACCGTCCTGCCCGAAAGTATGGGCCTGCGCTTTCTTTATCCCGAGGACGACCATAAAAAGCAGGATTTATTTATGGGCGTCGGCGTTTTGGCCACGCAGTATTTATATACCGGCGGCAGAACTTCAAGCACGGTCAGCCTTGCGCAGGCCGCCCTTAAAGAAAGCATGAGCCGCTATGAAGCGGTAAAATACTCCATAATCTATCAAGTCAAGCAGGGCTTTTTTGAGTATCTTTTTTTGCAGCGCAAACAGGCTTTAAGCAAAGAAGTGCTTGAGAAAGCAAAAAAATTATCTTCCTCAAAACAGGCGAAAAATTGGGAAAAGATTTTAATGCGCTCCGAACTTTCGTCCATAGAAAGCGAAAATAACCAGATAGAGCAGGACCTTAAGTCCGCCCACTTAAAACTTCTCAACACCTTAAATAAAGAGCTTAACAGCAAAATTACCATAGCCGGCGATTTTGATTATAAACCCGTTGAAGTGGACTTAAGAAAAGTAACGCTGTGGGCTATGGAATTTCGTCCGGAACTTAAAAGCGCTTTGTATAAACTGGAAATGGATAATATAGCCGTAAAGCTTTCTCTTGCAAAAAGATATCCAGACGTTATTTTGGGCGCGGGCTACGACCGCCTAGGCACCAATGATTTAAGAGATGAAAATATGCAGCTTACTTTGGCCTTAAAGCTGCCTTTGGGCTACGATTACGCCACCCAGCTTAAACAAAAGCGGGCCGAGCAGCGCCAAACCGTCCTAAAACGCAACGCCATAGAAGATTCCATACGCGTGCAGGTAACTTCGGCCTACGATAATTTGATGTTCTGGCAGAAAGAAACGCCTTCCCGTCTTGAAAACTGGGACCAGCTTAACAGGGAAATGGCCGGCCTTGATTTAGCGCAGCTCTCGCGCGAAGAAGGCCTTAAAGTTTTGCAATCTTATTACAAAGCGGGGGTAGGATATTTAGACGGCGTTAAACAGCATATGCTTGCCATAGCGGAACTTGAACTTGCGGTAGGCCAGGATCTGCGCTGAAATATCCTTAAGACTTGATGACTATAAAAACATTCCTGAAAAAAGCGTTTGTCTGCGCGGGTTTTTTTATTTTCGCGCAGACTCTTTTCGCCCAGGCCGCCGCCGGCTCGGGCGGGCTTAACGCCAAACAGGAAGACGATGTTTTGCGCCAGTATCTTTGGAACAAGTTTATAAATCTGCCTAAAGACAAACGCCCCAAAATCGGACTCACTTTATCTGCCGGCGGCATACGCGGTCTTTCGCATATCGGCACTATGGAAGTTTTGCGCGCAAGCGGCCTGCCCGTTGATTATATGTCGGGCACCTCCATGGGCTGCATAGTGGGGGCGCTTTATACCTCCGGCGTATCTTCGCAGAGGATGTGGGAACTCGCCAAAGATCCAAAATTTTCCTACGTATCAAAAGATTTAACGGTCATAGGTTTTCTTAAGTATCTTTTGGGCAATAAATTATTTTCGGCCGACAGGTTTGAACAATTTATTTCAGAAGAAATAGGCGGCGTCAATTACGAAGATTTGCCTATTCCTTTCGGCTGCGTGTCGGCCGATATCAAAACGGGGGAGAAGATTGTTTTTGACAGCGGCCCCGTCGCCCTCGGCGTGCACGCAAGCATGAACCTGCCCGGCATATTTGCGCCCGTTGAGTACCGCCAGAGATTTCTTGTAGACGGCGGCGTTGTGGACTATATCCCCATAGATTTGGTTAAAGAAGACGGCGCGCAGTGGGTTTTAGCCATATTTGCTTTGCCCGATTATTCCAAAACAACGCCGAGCACTATTTTGGGATATCTTGTGAGAACGGGCGATTTGCGCGGCGCGGTTTTAATGGAAAATTCCGAAAAGACGGCAAATTATGTCTTAGCCTCGCGCGTGGGGGATATTAATTTTATTGATCCCTCCCAATCTTTGCGCGCCGCTGAAATAGGGGCAAAAGAAGCTTACGCCGCCTTAGACGATATGAAAGAAAATTTATTGTTGTTTAGCACAAAATATGTTTATGAATAAAAAAACGTTTTCTTTATTTTTAGCTTTTGCCGCGCTTTTTATTTTTACGACGCGGGCTTCGGCCATTTTCGGTCTTAAGACTCGCGCCGTGCAAAAGCAAATGATAGCCGACGCCGAGACAAGTTTTAAGCAGGGCAATTATCAGAAGAGCGAAGATATACTTAAAGAATTTCTTTTAAGGAACGCGCCCAAACGCCGCATAAAAAAAGCCTACCTGCTTTTGGGGCAGGTTTACCACGCTACAAAGGAATATAATAAGGAACTTTTGACCTATCGCGAAGCGGTGGAGTTTTTCCCCAAAGACATATCCCTTAATTTAGCCATGGCCGACATTTATTATTTAAGCGGACTCTACGACCGCGCTTCTGAAGTTTATCAAACCGTCCTTAAACTTGACGCTGAAAACATACAGGCCAAACTGGGCCTTGCGCGCGTCTATATGCAGCAGGGTTTTTTTGAGCGCGCGGCACAATATTTTAAGGACTATACCGATGTCCAAAAAGATGCTTCCTATCAAGTCTACTACGATTACGCTTTATCCCAGTTTAAGGCAAATAAGTTAAACGAGGCTCTCGGCCTTGCTTACCGCGCCTATGAAATGGATAATAATCCGCAGGCTATGTTTTTAATAGCCCAGATTTATCAGGCCGAGCTGGACGAGAACGAAGCCCTGCGCGCCGTAACGCTTGCCTGCCAGGCCCGCCCCGATAACGACGAGTATTTGCTTACGCGCGCTCTTTGGCTTGCCGGAAGCAGACAAAGCGCAAAGGAAGGCTTTGCCGTTGCGGAAAAATATCTTGCCGCCCGCCCTCAGGATAAGCTGGCCCTGTTTATTTGTTATACGGCCTGCCGCACGTCGGGTAAAGAGAAAGAAGGGAGGGAGTTTTTGAAGAAGATTGTTATGCAGGACGGCAATGGGTTTATAGATAAGTTAGCGGGCAAGCTTCTCAAATAACCATAACAACATTTAGTGTTAACGGCAGATATATCGGGCGCACAATTTTTCAATTTTGGTCAACTTTGCGTTTTTCTGTCCCTAGCGTATCGTTTGGGCTACGCCTCAAACTTCGCGATACGCGGCGGGACCAGTCCGCGTGGCAGAGGAATAAACAAGCTTCAAGAATCCACGCGGCCTTCAGGTCAAACGCAAATTTGCCTCAAACTTGAAAAACCGCGCAACTTACACAAATAAGCGTTTGACGGACGGCACGCGCGTCTTCGCCGCGCAAGCTAAAAGAACTGGAAAAGCGAAGCTTGGCATTTGCGTAAATTAGCCTATTTGCCAAGGATGCGCCCAAGCGCACAGCCAAAAAAATGGAAAATTGTGCGCCCGTTATATCTGCCGTTAACACAATATTGCTGTTATATCGCAAGCAAAAAAGGCTTTGACATTTGCGTCATTTTATATATAATTTACTTAATAATTTTCATCTGAAAAATATACGGCAGCACATATAGTTAAAATAAAGATATGGAGGATACTTCCGTGCATGGTATAAAGGGACTTTTGAAGGATAAATCTTTTCGCGTTCTTATAGGCGTTTGCGCCGTGTTTTTATTACTGCCTTTGTTTTTTACGGAGCCCCCAAAAGTTGGTTACGGCGCTTCCTATCACGAAGGCCAGCTTATGGACAGCTTTACGCAGGACACCACGGCCGGCAATATTTTTTCAAGGGGATTTTCAAACTATTTCAAACGTCTGCAAAAGTTTTATTTAGGCAAAGAGTATACCCCCGTTAAAAAGAAAGAACAAAAAGGCATTACTTTAGGCGACGCTGATCTTGAAGGCGGGCCAGAAATTGTTTTGCCGGAAGGCAGTAGCGAAGGAGAGGTCAGGAACGCGGCAGGCGAGGTCAATATAGGCGGCGCAGCAGGCGGGGGGGCTTCGGCGGAAGATTACGGCGGCGGCTTTAGCTCGGGCGGGGCAAGCGGCGTGATGTACAGAACGCAAAAAGATAAAAACGGGCGGGAATATATAGAGATGGACGACGGCAAAACATTTCCCGTAACTAAAGACAAGAATGGCAACCGTTTTGTAATGATACCTGGGGGGGCGGTGCCTTACAAAGTGTTTGCGGATAATTTTGTATCTGAGAAGGAGTTTGCAAAAGCAAAGAAAGCCGCGCCTAATTTAAGCAAGAACGAGTTGCTGCTAGCCACAAAAAGCGACGGCGGGATAGACGCTTATCTGTCTGATGTAAAACAGCTGGGCAGGCAAGGAGCGTTTGACAAAGCGCAAGCCGGTTTGGAAGCTAAATTTAACGGGCCAAGCGGCGGCGCAGCAGGCGGGGGTGCAGGTGGAGAGTCGGCTAAAGGCGGGGCAAGCGGGAGTTTTGGCACAGGCGAATTTGACGGCAGTTTTGACGGCAGCGGCAACTCCACGGCGGCGGGTACTGCGGCCGCGGCTGGATTAAGCGGGGTAAGCAGCAAGTATCAGCAGAGGCTTAGCAATGTAACTTCGGAAGCAACAGGCAGGAAAGACTCAAAATCTCCGTTGTCCTTAGATGTAAGCGCCTTTGGCGAGCCTAAAAAATATATTAAGGCAGATATGGACCTTGATCAAAATTCCTCCACAATCCTTGTAAAAGGCAGTACCTACGAAACGCCTGTTTCCGATGATACTGCAAAAAAGATAAACGAAGATTTAGGAATACCGCTTAAAGACGCAAAAAAAGGCAGCGACGAGGTAAAAATAGATTTTATATTACCAGATAAATTTGAAGCTGAAAAAGGTCCTTCCGAAGAAATTTATAAAACAAACAAGGAATTTTTAGAAAAGAGCAAAGTTAAAATAGATAGCTTTGTGGAATCAGATCAAAAGTATAAAAACACAAAAGACTTTATTGTTGATTCTCTGGCAAAGCAGGGGGTAAAACGCCAGATAGTGGTAATATCCGGCCAACAAAACGGGCAGTTAATATCCGATGACAACAGCCGTACAGCCGAAGTCATAAGAGGCATATACGGAAAAGAAAACATAAAGTCAAACGGTGCAATTGTATCAAAAGACGGCATTATAAATACGCGGGAGTTTATGGAAAACGCGCCTATAACCGTCGTATATACCGAGGAAGCAAGAAAATCTTTAGTAGATCAGGGTTTGCCCGCGGGAAATATAGTTGTATTTACCGAAGACGCGCCCACCCCTCAGAATTATAATAAGCTTTACGATGAAATAAACGCAAGCGAGCAGCAAAAATATGAAGCCTATAAAAAACAAAAAGCTAAAAATGAGGAAATAGTAAAACAATTAAGAGTGCCCAAAAGTCCTAATAAGAAATAGGGCCAAATTCCCTTGCATAAACGGCTGCGGTTTATTAAACTTTAGTAAAGGGAGGATGTTTATGAAAAAAATATTTTTATCAATTACAGTTTTTTGCCTCTTCGGCGCATTTGCAAATGCCGCAAGTGATTATTGTGACCCGGGGTGTCATTCTTTACTGGAAAGGATAGGGGATAAAGTATATGAGTCCCGTGATATCATAGGCAATAAAAATCTTACAAGCGAGCAGAAAGTGGATTTCTTTAAGCGCGCCTGCGAGCGGGACAGAAAGAAATATAAGGAAAATCCGACTTGTGCCTATTTTTCTTCTCAAAATGATTTTGTTTTGGCAGCCATTTGTCATAATGAAATAGGCGTAATAAAATATTTTGTGGAAGAAGAAGGATATGTTCCTCTTCCTGGTAATACGGTTGCTCTTGCGGAAAGTGCAGTAATAGACAAAATAGAGTTGACAGATGCAGGTTATGCGGCGGAACGCGGGAATAAAGAGGTCCTAAAATATTTTTTTGAAGATATGAAGTATCCTAATGATCCCAGAACAGGGAAACCGCACCCGGGCTTAAAACTGGGAAGGCCTACAATAGCGGACAAAATGTATTCAAATTACTATAGGAAGACATTGTCCGATGTAACCGTTTACGATATAGGCAAGAAGACAATAAATCCCACGCCGTCATTTCTTTCATATATAGAACAGAAATGGACTGAATATAAAAAGGCAAACAAGCTTGCGCAAATAACTAATGATATAAAAGAAGCGGGCAAAGAAATAGGCGGTTATAAGGATAAGCTGGAAAAGAATTTAGCGTCGGTAAATGGCGGACACAATATGAATAATCTTTATAACAGGGTTCGTAAAGATGTAGAAACGTCCCAAATAAAGAAAGACGCCGACCAAAAAGCCCGTATATAAAGTTTTAATAAAGCAAAGCCCTGCCGCGTAAATTAAACGGCGGGGCTTTATGTTTAATTTGCAGCCTCTAACTAAATTTGATAGAATATATAAAATTAAATAAGCAGTAAATCGGGAAAAATTATGTCATATAAATGCGAAATTTGCGGTAAAAAATCGGTTGCGGGAGGCTCTTTCAGCCACTCCAACATGAGAACAAAAAGAGTGTTTAAGCCTAATTTGCATAAACAAAAAATCGTCCTTGAAGGCAAAACGCAGACGGCGTATGTCTGCTCAAAATGCTTAAAAGGCGGCAAAGTGGTAAAACCGACCAAATAATCTGTCAAAAAATCTTGAACAACAAAAAATCCCCCGCGCTAAACGGGGGATTTTTATTTTTGCGTCTTTATAAAAACTTATTTTCGGGAGAAAAAATCTTTTGTCTTCTTTTTTAATATGCGCCAGGATTTTTGCATATGCTCGGATATTTTGCCGTATATGCTTAAAGGTTTTTTGTTTTGTCCATACTGAACTTTTTCGGCCGGTTTAGGCCGCGCGGCCGCGTAGCCGTTTTGAGACATAAGCTCAACAAGATAATTTGACGGTACGGAAAAATTAAGATTTTGATTGTCCGCGCCCTGCAAGCTTGAGAGCGCAACGCCCACCACCTCCCCGCGCGCGTTAAAAACGGGAGATCCGCTTGAACTGGGCGATATAGGCGCGCTTATCTGCTGCCATATAATATTGTCGCCTACCAGTCTTAACTGCGATATAAGGCCGTTTGTAACGGTATTTTGCAGACGGCGCGGATTGCCTATTACGGTAATATCTTCCCCCACTTGCACTTTATCGGAATCGCCGAAGGCAACTGTAGGTAAATTAAAAGCCGTAATTTTAAGCAGGGCTAAATCAACGTCTTTTAAGTCCGCGACGGCAAGTACTTTTGCCTCGTCTGAAACCGCGCCGTTTTTCAACGTAAGATTTATAAGGCGGGCGTCTTTTACGGCGTGTTTTGCCGTTGCTATTACGCCGTTTGGATTGACAATAAAACCGGTCGCGCTTTTTATGGAGCCGTTTTCTTTTACTATATTTACCGAAACTATGGTATCTGCCGCTTCTTGGGCAATTTGAGTGCGAGTCTTTTGCGCGGCGGCAAATTGTGTAAACGCCGATAGAAAGAGAATAATTAAAATAAAAGTTTGTTTCATAAATAGCCCGCAGTACTCATATTTAATAAGCAAGCCGAGGATGGGACTCGAACCCACAACCTACGGTTTACAAAACCGTTGCTCAACCATTGAGCTACCTCGGCAAAACGCAACCTTATCTTAATAATACCAAATTATAGCATTTTGCCCGCTTTGTACGATACCGCCGCCGCGTCCCCAGACGGCGGAGTATGCGGCCGCTGTTTGCCTGCGGCAAAAATGGTAAGATGCAATAAATAAGGCGGTTTGTCCGTTATATTTCTGAGGGGCTTTTTATGGATAAGGACGCAATTTTAACAGATACCGTGCAAAACGGCGGGAAAGAAAAGTTTGGGGTGCTTGTAAATAAATATAAAGACCAGCTTTATTCCTTTATCTATTACAGCGTAAAAGACGAAGGCGCCGCCGGCGATATCCTGCAGGACAGTTTTCTGAAAGCTTTTGAACATCTCTCCGAATATAAATATCGGGAGGAAGGCAAATTTAAGGCATGGCTTTTTACCATAGCGAGAAATAAAATTACCGACCATTTCAGAAGCGCTTCAAAAATAGTCCAGCTTGACGAGGAAGACATTTTCCCCTCAAAAGACAATACGGCTTCTGCGGCTTTGGGCAATATAAGCCTTAAGGAAATAAACGATTTTATTTTGCGTCTGCCCAGAGAACAGGGGGAAGTTATCCTCCTTCGCCAATACCTTAGTTTTAAGGAAATTGCCGCCGTCTTAGGCTGCCCTTTGGGCACCGTCCTTGCAAGAATGAACAGAGGACTAAAAAAACTTCATCAGTTTATGGGAGAAGATTATGCGCTTTGAGAATAACCGCGAAAATAAAAGCGAAAATAAAGAAACTTTTGCCGAAGGCCGCAAACGGGAGGACCGCGCCCAAAACCACAGCCAAGACTTTGAGCAAAAAGCCCTCCTCTACGCCTATGGCGAACTTCCCGCGGAAGAAGAAAAGGATTTTCTTTTGCATCTTAACGGTTGCGAGGCCTGCCAGCGCGTTTTGTTCGTAAGCAGCGCGGCGCGCGCGTCTTTGGGCGAAGTTAAAGTCCCCGAAGTCTGCCTTGAAAGAATTTTGCAGCGGGCCGCGCTGCTTGACGCCGCCAAAGACGCCGCAAAAACCTCCGCCGCAAAAAAGCATTCTTTTGCGGTTTGGCTGCGCTGGGCTTTTAGAGGCGGCGCCGGCGCGCACCTGCGCCCTGCGCCCGCCGTGCGTTTAACTTCTTTTGCGGCGGTTTTCGCGGCGGCCGTGTTTATTTTTGCGGGGGTATTTTTCTATAAAGGCGGTTACGGCGGCACGAAAGATATTTACGCCGTTTCCGTTTCGCAGCAGGATTTTCTAAATTCCATGTATGATAATTTGGACTCTATTGAAACCGAAGTTGAAGGTTTGGAAACTTATATTTCGCAATTTCAGTAGAGATGTCCGCAGACGGCCTTCCGCAGGCGGATAAAAATATATAATGTAAGGAAGAAACTTCAAGGAGGATAAAGATGAAAAAGTTATTATGCGCAGGGTTTGCCGTTGTTTTTGCAAGCGCCTTCTTATTTGCTCAAAACGCCGCTCCCGTCTTATCAAAAGGCAAGAAGCCGAGCGTTGATAAAGAAGTAAAAGAGATGATGGAGCTTGTCCAAAAATATCAAAAGGAAACTTCTGCAAAGAAGAAAGCCAAAATTGAAGCCCAGGTCAAAGAAAAGGTGGCCGCCAACTATGATAAGCATATAGCCAATATGGAAGAGCGCCTTACCCAGGCCCAAGAGCGTCTGTCCGAATCTAAGGCAAAGCTTGCCCAGGCCAAAACCGCCGAAGGCCGCAAAGCCAATATTGACGATATTACCCAGGATATACTTAAGGGAGAACGTCCTTTTATGTCATCTCCTAAAAGCGGCAAATGGGGGGGAAGAGGCCTGCGCCCTGATGGTAAGTACGGTCTTATGAACGAGCAAAAAGCTCCGTGCGGTTCTCATATGAAAAAAGGCATGCCGCCCTGTAAGGGCAAGTGCCCTTTTATGAAAGGCGCGCCTGAAGAAGGCCCCGCAATGGAAGATGACGGTATGCCCGAGCCTCCTATGGAAGAGGAAGCCCCCGCTCCCGAAGCAAAGAAGTAATTTTTGCGTCTTAAAGGAAGTTTAATTATAAAACCCTCCGAAACGGAGGGTTTTATAATTTAGCGCGGGCAAAAGCCTTTTCAAAAGCGCCCAGGCCGCTATATAATTTAATATAATAATTATATGTACAGGAAAACTTTATTTGCCTTGCTGGTCTGCGCTTTATGCGCTATGAATATTTGTGCTCAAACCGAAGCGGGAACGGGGAAAGAAAGCCTTATTTCCGCTCAGGAAGAAATTTCCGAACAGGAAACTTTGACAACCCTGCCGCCAACCGCCGCCGATGCCGCCGCCGCGCCTTCGGCCCCCGTTCTTGAAGTAAAAGAAGAGGTTAAAGAGGAAGCCAAAGAAGTTAAAAAGGAAGACGGCCAAGAAGTAACGGAGGAAGTAAAAGAAGAAGTTACGGAAGAAGTAACCGAGGCTTCCCCCAAAGACGCTTTTGCCCAAGATTTTAATCCCGAAGGCCCCTGGATGATTTGCGATATTGAGGCTAAAGGCCTCAAGAACATACGCAAGAAAACCGTCACAAAAAACATTTCCGCCAAAGAAGGCCGTTTATATGAGAAGAACGCCATACAAGACGACGTTTCTTCTTTAATGGCTTTAGGCAATTTTAACAAAGTGGATATGGATATGTCCGTTATGACAGGTTTCCGCAAAAACAAAGAGGACAAGCAAGACTCTCAAAGTTATCAGTGCCACCGCCTCACGGTAATTGCCGAAGAGCTGCCTATCTTTGACAATATAAGTTATAAAGGCAGGAAAGCCCTTTCCAAAGGCACGATAACGGGTGCGATGTCTTTGAAGGTAAAAGATCCTTTCAGCGAAATTAAGCTTGAAAGCGATATGGAAAAAATCAAAGCCGCCTACTCCGAGCGCGGTTATACGGCCGCAAAAGTAAGCTACGAAATTTCCGAAAATAAGGAAGCAAGCACGGTGGAAGTAACTTTAGTTTTAGAGGAAGGCAACCGCGCGCGCGTAAAGGAAGTTATCGTTGAGGGTTTGGATAAAGTTAATCAAAAAAAGTTTTTGAAGCAAATGTCAAACCGCAAAGGCAAAGTTTATAAAGAGCAAAAGAAGATGGAAGATATTTATAAAGCCACCGTTTACGCTCGCGATTTGGGATTTTACGATTTTGCCATAGACGATTACGCCCCCGTCTTCAGCGAAGATAACAGCGAAGTCACCATTACCATAAAAGTAACCGAAGGGCACAAAGCCGTCTTCGGCGATACTTCTTTTAACGGCAATATAGTTTTGGACAATAAAGAACTTGATAAATATATTTTTTACAAAAAAGGCAAACTCTTTAACCAGCAAAAATTTGATACCACCGTGCGGGATATACAGGAAGCCTACGCAAACAAAGGCTATTTGCGCGCGGAAGTAAACCCCGTAAAAAACTTAGACGAGCAGACAAGCCGGTTAAACATTACCTTTGATATTACCGAAAATAATATTGTCTATATTGACCATATTGACATTACCGGCAACGAAACTACCAAAACCTATATATTTGCGCGCGAACTGCCGATAAAAGAGGGGCAAATTTTCAGCTATGAGAAGGTGCGCCGCGGCCAGCAGAAGATAATGAACCTGGGTTTTGTAAACGACGCGCAAATAGACATAACGCCCACAAACGATATCAGCAAAGTTGATGTCGGCTATAACATCGTTGAAGGGCGTCCGGGCATGTTTACGGCGGGCGTAGCGATGTCCTCCTTAGACGGGCTTTACGGGGACGTTTCGGTAAACCATATGAATCTTTTCGGCCGAGCGCAAAGGCTTTCTTTAAGGGCGATGTTCGGCAGCAGGATTTTGGATTATACGGTAAGCTGGTCCACCCCGTGGCTGGGCGACCACCCGACGACTCTTGGCGTTGACATTTTTGACACTCGCAGGTACCGCTCCTATATGACTACCTCCTCGGCCTACACCGAAAAGAGAAAAGGCGGCAGGGTGCATCTGGGCCCGCGTTTTAACGATGATATTTATAACTTAAACTTTTCTTACACCTTTGAAAATGTCCACATCTACGATATTGACGAGCAGTACCAGGGGCTGGAAGACGGCCTCGTTGAAGGTACTACAAACGAGTCCACCTTCGGCACAAGCTTTGCCATAGATACGCGCGACAATTACTGGGATCCGACTTCCGGCGCAAGAAATTCCATAAGTTTTGACTTAACGGGCGGGCCTTTCTTGGGAGATTTAGATATTTATAAGGTGGACTTAAAATCTTCTTTCAACCAAACTTTGATTAACATTAATAAAGATTATCCCATAGTCCTTATGGTAGCCAACCGCGCGGGCATGGTTAAGCCTTACGGTAAAACAAACGATGTCCCCGCCTATGAAAGAGTATTCTTAGGCGGCGCCGATACCGTAAGAGGCTATGACACCGCGGGCGAAATCGGCCCTGAAACGGGCGGAGAAATTTACTATGTGGGCAATGTGGAATTAAAATTCCCCTTAGCGCGCGAAGGCAGAAGAACAATAGCCCAGTTGGCCGCGTTTTTTGATATAGGCAACTCCTGGAGAAATTTAGACGACGTGCGCTTTCGCACCGGCGAAGCGGAGGACGAATTTAAGATGGGCGTGGGTTTTGGCCTGAGGCTTGTTACGCCTTCTTTGCCCATAAGGCTTGACTGGGGGTACGGCCTTAATCATAAGACAGGCGAGAAAAAGACACAAATTTACTTCTCTATGGCAAACCTGTTCTGAGGCCCTCTTTTCTCTTGCTTATCGGGGGAAAAACTGCTTTACTTGTATTTGGAGGCTGCAAGTCTGATGAAATTTAAGAGCACGGTTTTTTTTGCGGCGGCGTTTTTGCTGTCGGGCGTTTTTTGTTTAGCGCAGACGGCCGCGGGCGGCATTTCTTCCTCCTCAAGCGCGATACCGCTTGCCGAGTATGATACCACCGCCGTTGTGCCTGTGCCTTCAAATGCGGTTGCCGCCGCTCCCTCGCAAGCCGGTTCCGCGCAGATTTATCAGGACGCGCCGGAAGGCTCTCAGGATTTTCCCGAGGACGAAGAGTCTTCTCTTGGGCCCGTCCAAAATCCGCAGGCGGCCGCTCTTGAAACGCCCGCCCCGCAAAACGCTCAGGCCGCTGCCGCGCAGGAACAATACGAACTCAATCCCAAAGCCGCAGAAGAGAAAGATTTAGTCCGCTTTGCCGCCAATGATAAAGACGCTAAAGAAAAACCTTTACCGCAGGGCACCATAGCCGTCTATATTGACGTGGAGGAAGCCTTCAATAAAAATCCCGCCACCATACAAGCCAGAAAAAATATTAAAGTGGAACTTGAGAGCAAACAAATAGAATTTATACAGTTAAAGGACCAGCTTGAGGAACTTAAGGACAAAGAGAAGCTGCTTCTTGACGAAGCGCAGTATTACCGCGCTTTTTATGAAAAACCGCTTTTTGTCATGCCGCAGGATAAATATCTTCCTCGCCAATACCCGCAGGAGCATATTAGTTCCATGCTTGACGTTTTATGCTTCGGGTTAGACGCTGAAATACCTTCCAGCCCCGAAAATACGCCTCAAAAACGCGCCGAAGTGGAAGCAGCCTTAAGGGAAGTCCGCAAATCCATAATAGACAAAGAAGCGTTTTTACTTAATTATAAAGCGTTGTCCAAAGAAGAGCTTTTGTCAAAGCAGGACTATATAGTCCAGCGCATTTTGAAGGAAATTTACAGCGGCATAAAAGAATATTCCGCGCTGCGTAATATTTCCGTAGTGGTTGACAAAAGAAATTTAATTTACGGCAAACCCTTGGACATAACGCCCGAATTTATAAAGTGGATGAAATCCTACCACAAAAAATACCAAAAAGAAAACGGAGAAATATTATGATGACCTTGCAGCAGATTGCCCTTCTCACAAACGGCGAACTTAAAGGAAACGCAAATTTTATACCCGTCGGGCTTTGCGGCTTGGACGAGCCAAAAGAAAACGCCGTTTCTTACGCCTCCGACATCAGGAAACCGGAGGTTTTTTCAAACCTTAACATAGGCGCTTTATTTTTACCCAAAGAAGCAAAAAAGAAAGACAATATTTTCAGCGGCAATATAATTTACGTTGAAAATCCCGAGTGGGCATTCACCCAGCTTATGCGCGAGGTGGACCAAACAAATAAAGATATTCCAACCGGCGTGCACGAGCGCGCGGCGGTGTCAAAGAAAGCCGTTTTGGGCGCGGGCGTAAGCGTGGGCGCAAACGCCGTCATAGAAGACGGCGCGCAAGTGGGAGAGGGCACCATAATTTATCCCAATGTTTATATCGGCAGGAATGTTAAGATAGGCAAGGCCTGCATAATATATCCCAACGTAACCGTGAGGGAAAACTGCGTGCTCAAAAATAAAGTTATCCTGCAGGCGGGCGCGGTGATAGGCTCCGACGGGTTTGGATATATATTCCACAATAATATGCATAATAAAATTCCGCAGCTTGGCAACGTGATTTTGGAAGACGACGTTGAAATCGGCGCAAACACCACCGTGGACCGCGCCAAAATAAACAGCACCGTAATAGGGCCCAATACCAAAGTTGATAATCTTGTGCAGATAGGCCACAACGTTAAAGTGGGCGCGGGCTCAATAATAATAGCGCAGGTGGGAATTGCCGGCTCAACGGAAATAGGCAGCGGCGTTATTTTGGCGGGCCAGGCGGGAATTTCGGGCCATCTTAAGATAGGCGACAGGGCCATGGTCGGCCCGCAGGCGGGCATTATAAGCGACGTTAAAGCCGGCGATAAACTTATGGGCAGCCCCGCGCGTCCTTATATGGAATTTATGAAAGTATCCGTAATTTTGGGCAAACTGCCGGAGGTTTATAAAGAATTTCTTGCTTTCAAAAAGAAATTTCATTTATAATTTTTAAGGGAATTTAATTTACTATGAAACGCATAACCATTGAAAAAGAAATTACCTTAAAAGGCGTAGGCCTTCATACGGGCGAACCCTGCGAAATAACTTTTAAGCCCTCGCAGGACGGCATTATTTTTGTGCGCAAAGATATGCCTTCCATGCCGATAAAGGCCTGCCTTGCAAACGTAGTGTCAACCATGCGCGGCACAAATCTTGCAAACGCCGCGGCCCAAGTGCATACGGTGGAACACGTTTTAAGCGCGGCAAACGGCCTTAACATAAGCGATTTAATTGTGGAGATGACCGGGCCTGAACCCCCGATTATGGACGGCTCTTCCCTGCCTTACGCGCAGGCGCTTATGGAAGCCTCGCTCAAAGAAGTCGGGGGGGAGCAGCCCTCAATTTCAATCTCCAAAAAGCTGGAATATAAAGAGGGGGACATAGTTTATACGGCAGAGCCTTGCGAGGGTTTTCAGATAACTTTCGTTTTCGTGCGCGAGCACCCTTTGGTGGGCCGCCGGCAATGCAGCGTTGAAATTACGCCTGATAGCTATATGAAAGAAATTGCGCCCGCGCGTACATTCGGTTTTGAGGAAGAACTTGCCTATCTGCGCGCAAACGGTCTTGCGCGCGGCGGCAGCATACACAACTGCATCGTAGTGCAAAAAGACGCTTACAGCGTCCCGCTGAGGTTTGAAGACGAACTCGTGCGTCATAAAATTTTAGATACCGTCGGCGATTTGAAACTTTTAGGTAAAAAAATTGAGCGCACCCGCATAACCTGCGTTATGGGCGGGCATAAGAGCAATATAAATTTTGCTAAAATTTTAGAAAGCGCGCAAAACTGACTTACTGCGTTTAACTTAACAGGAGATTTTATGTCAAAAGCAAATGTTCCTTCTTCAGCCGTCATACATCAAACCGCCATAATAGACCAAAGCGCTAAAATAGGCGAGCGCGTAAAAATAGGTCCTTACAGCATAATAGGCAAAAACGTGACTATAGGCGATAACACGGTTATAGGCCCTTTCTGCGTCATAGAAAATACGGTAATGGGCAAAGACAATGAAATTATTTCCAGCGCGTCTATCGGCGTAAAGCCGCAGGACTTATCTTACGACGGCATGGAAAGCATGGTCGTTATGGGGGACGGCAATCAAATAAGGGAAAGCGTGACCATACACCGCTCCACCTCGCTTGAGCACCCCACGAAGATAGGAAACAAATGTTTGTTTATGGCAAATTCCCACGTCGCGCACGACTGCGTTATAGGCAATAATGTGATAATGGTAAACAGCGCGGGCATAGCGGGCCATGTGGAAGTGGGCGATAACGCTATTTTATCGGGGCTAAGCGCCGTGCACCAGTTTGTGCGCATCGGGCGTTTTGCAATGGTGTCGGGTTTAAGCGGGCTTCCGCTTGATATGCCGCCTTTCTGCCGTGCTTCGGGGGGAAGGGCAAAACTGGTGGGGCTTAACACGGTGGGCCTACGCCGCGGCGGCTTTACGCGGGAGGCTATTTACGCTCTTAACGACGCTTACAAACAAATATTTTTATCTACTGATACTATGGTTGAAAGTTTTGCAAAAATCAAAGCGCAGAACCCCACCAAAGAGGTTATGGAACTTATAACTTTTTGCGAGCATACAAAACGCGGCGTTACCAACGCGCGCATGAAAGGCGCCGCAAAAAACAGGGAAGAATAATGCACTATGACAAGCTCGGCATAATAGCGGGGGAAGGCAAATTTCCCGTCCTTATAGCCAAAGAGGCCGCCCGAAAAGGCATAGAAGTTTACGCCGCCGTAGCCAAAGGCAACGGTTGTGAGGAGGATTTCCACGATTGCGCCCAAAAAATCATTTCCCTAAAAGTCGGGCAGCTTAACGGCGCGATAAAATTTTTTAAGGAAAACGGCGTAAAAACCGCAGTTATGGCAGGCCGCGTAAAGCATATAAATATTTTTAACGTCATGCCGGATCTGCGCGCCGCCAAAGTTCTTGCGAGCATAAAAGATATGCGCGCAAAAAGTATTTTACAAGCCGCCATAGACGAGTTTACAAAAGAAGGCATTAAATTTGTTTCATCGGCGTTATTTTTGGATAATTTTATAGCCAAAAAAGGCGTTCTTACAAAACGCGCGCCCAGCGAAATTGAAAAGCAGAATATTGAACTGGGCCTGCATATCTCGCGCACTCTTGCTTCCCTTGATGTGGGGTTGACCTCGGTTATCTGCGACAGGGCCGTTATGGCCGTTGAAGGCATGGAGGGAACAGACGAGTGCATCAAACGCGCGGGCAATATTTACGCTTCTGCGCCTTTGGGCAAAAAATCCCCGATAACGGTGGTCAAAGTGGCCCGCCCCAATCAGGACGACCGCTACGACCTGCCCGTTATAGGCAAAGGCACGATAAAGGCCATGTGCGAAGCCAAGGCCAAAACGCTTGCCTGCGAAGCGCAGAAAACGATAATTTTGGATATAGACGAAGTTATAGCCCAGGCAGATAAAAACGGCATCTCAATAATTGCCGTTTAACTTAAAAATCTTTAATTAGAGAAAATCTAATTATGGTATAATAATAGTACTATGTTACCTACATACAGACCAAACAGAAGGAAAAGAGCTAAAACCATAGGGTTTAGAGCTAAAATGTCCACCAAAGGTGGAAGAAGAGTGCTTAGCGCCAGAAGGGCAAAAGGGCGCAAAGAGCTTGTTCGCAAGTAATATTGTGAAGAAATTCGGTCTTGCTAAAGAGCAAAGAATTTATCTTAACAACGATTTCAAAAAGATATTGGCAAACGGTGTTAAGGTGCATTTCAACGGCGTAACGCTTTGGCACAGGCCCGTTGCGAAGCTGGCGGCGCGTGAAGACGTAAAAACCTGCGCAGGCTGTCGCAAGATGGCAGTAATAGTATCAAAGAAGTTGGGCACGGCGGTTCAAAGAAACCGCTGTAAAAGGCTCTTTAGAGAGGCCTTCAGATTAAACAGACATTTTTTGAAAGAAGACGCGGCGATAGTAATACGTCCCTCGGACAGAAGCAAAATCCCGGATTACGGGGCGGCCCGCGCAGCCTTTTTGGAGCTTGCGAAAAAGGCAAAAATATTAAAGGATTAAAGGACCTGCGGCCGCAAGCTGCGCTAACCCCACCTTTATCCCGTTGCAAAAAAAATGAAGAAAATAATTTTATGTTTTATCCGCGCGTTCAGCAAATTTGTGCGCCCTCTTTTGGGGCCCTCGGGCGTATGCAGATTTACGCCCACCTGCACAGCTTACGCGGCGCAGGCCGTTGAAAAACACGGCGCCCTAAAAGGCACCCGGCTGGCATTAAAGCGTTTGCTTAAATGCCACCCTTTCCACCCGGGCGGGTGGGATCCGGTGCCATAAAAGGCGGATTCAAAGAGCGTAAATTATTTTCTTTTATCTGTTAAACAAGGCCTCTGATTTTATTGACAGAGGATATTATGGATAAAAATTTCTTTATTGCGCTCGGCGTGGCTTTGCTGGCCTATACAGGCTACTCTTATTTTTTCCCTCCAAAAGATGTGCAAAAATTTAAGCCCGCGGCGCAGATTGTGCAGCAGTCTTCGGCAACGGTCGCAGTTTCCCCGGTTGAAGGAATTTCAAAACAAAATCAAAATATTTCTTCCGCTTCGCAGGTCCAGCCTTTAGGCGCGGCCCCCGTCGTGCGGGAAGAGCAGCTTTTTGATTTATCCACTAAGGAAGCCGACATCGTTTTTACTTCCCGCGGCGCGGCCGTAAAAAGTTTTATTTTCAAGGATATTATAGCCCCGGTTGACCTTACTCCTTATAAAGGCGCGGGCTATTTTGCCACTATGCCCGATGTTGATTTCGCGCGCTACGAGGAGCAAGGCGCAGATATCGCCTTTAAGGCTTCTCTGGGCGGGCTTGAAGTTTATAAAAAATATTTTTTCAGCAAAGACGGCGGCATAAACAAACTTGAAATCAGCCTTGTTAACACCACGTCCCAGGCCTTGCAGCTATCCAGCTTCGGTCTTAATTTGGGGCCCGGCCTTGCCACGGTAAAAAGCGAGGAGAACGAAAACCCCGCCAACTGGCGCGCCGTCTGCCTTGTGCAGGAAAACGGCAAAAAGAAACCTACGCTAAATAAGATAACGGCTAAAGTTGCGGCTTCCCCCGAGTCTTTGCAGGAAGAATGCGGCGGCTGGCAGTGGGCCGGCATTGACAACAGATACTTTTTGGCGGCCGTAGTCCCGCAGACGTGGACTACAGAGGCCTCTCAGCTTTCTTTTAGTGAAAAATATGTTTACAGTAAGCCCTCTTTTTGGGGGCTTTTGGGCACAAAGAATATACAAGGCCCTCAATTAAATATTGCGCTTCCTTCCGAAATTCCCGCAAACGGGCAGATGACTTTGCAGGCCGATTTTTACTTCGGCCCCAAAGATTACGAAAAGCTTGAAAAACTGCCCTTTGACTTAGGGCGTTCCATACAGTTCGGGTTTTTCGGTCAGTTTGGCAAGTGGGCGCGTAATTTGCTTGAGTGGCTTTACGGCATTACAAAAAACTACGGGACGGCGATAATCTTGATGACTTTCCTTATCCAGTTATGCCTGTTCCCGCTGACGTACAAGCAGTTAAAATCATCGGCGGTGATGGCAAAAATCGCCCCCGAGATGAAACGCATACAGGAGAAATATAAAAGCGATCCCGCCGCGCAGCAAAGGGAAATGATGGCCCTCTACAAAAAATACGGGGCTAATCCTTTAAGCGGCTGTTTGCCGCTATTCGTGCAGTTCCCTATTTTCATAGCGTTGTTTAACGCGCTGAGGACCTCTTGGTCTTTGCACGGCTCGCCTTTTATTTGGTGGATACACGACCTTTCGGCAAAAGATCCTTATTATGTTTTGCCTGTTGCGATGGGTATTATGATGTTTATCCAGCAGAAGTTTACTATGCCCGATATGGCAAAAGACAATCCGTCTATGGCTATGATGAAATGGATGCCCGTTTTTATGACGGTGCTGTTCCTTAACTTCCCGGCCGGTCTTACGCTTTATTGGTTTATAAGCAACTGCATAAGTTTTGCAATCAACATAGTCTTAAAGAGAAAATTGGCGCGCGCGGAAGCAAACGCATAAAGAAGAGTACAGGAGCATAATTTTATGGCAAGAAGAGAAATGGACGCAAAAGGAAAAGACGTAGCAAGCGCAATAATACACGGCCTCAACGAACTTGGCCGCAGACGCGATCAGGTGGAAGTTACCGTCGTGCAGGAAGCCTCGGGCGGCTTTCTGGGCCTTGGCGGCAAACCCGCCATAGTGCATATCATAGAAAAGAAGTGGGATTCTGAAAACAGTTCTCCTATGAAACCGCGCGAAGCTTATAAATCAAAAGAACGCAAAAGCCGCTTCGGCGATAAAAAAAGCGGCGGCAGGTCTTCTGCGCGCGGCGGCAAGAAGTCTTTCCGCGGCGAACGCGGAGAGCGCGGGGAGCGCGCAGAGCGCAGCTTAAAGCCGCAGATGCCCAAAGAAAACGAGCCGCAAAGACTGCCCTCTAAGGAAATACAGGAGGCCGCGCTTACAGACGAGATGAAAAAAGCTCTTTGCGCCGCTAAAGAAAACTTTGAGCATATTTTGGGTTTTATCGGCGTCAAGGCTGAAAATCTTAATGCCTGGTGGGACGCTAAACAAGAGCGTATTTTGCTGACCTTTGACTGCGACCACCCCGCTATCGTAATAGGCAAAGAAGGCAAAACGCTTGAGAGCATTCAGTATCTTTTAACGCTCATTATCAGCAGGCTTTTTGACAGGCCTATATCTGTGGTAACCGACACGCAAAATTACTGGCGCAAAACGGAAGATAAAATTGACGCCGAAATCGCAAGAGCCGTTACCATTCTTAAAAGGACAAGAAAGGTTTACAGATTTACCCCCATGCCCTCGCAGATGCGCAGATACGTCCACCGCTTTTTGGCCGACGATGCGGAAATAACAACCGTTTCCGAAGGCGAAGGCAAGTGGCGCAAAGTTGTCCTAAAACTGGGGAAAAAGACAACGGCTTCAAAAGGTCAGGACGAAGAGGATTTTGCGTCCTTTGCTCCGGAACAAAACGAAGAGCAAAGCGCCGCACAGGAGCAAGCTCCCGCGCAAGAGCCCCTTTCCATGCCTGTTTTGGAAGATATTGCGCCCGCGCAAAAGCCCGAAGAAGAGGCCGTTGCCGAGCAGCCCAAGCAGGAAGAGCATTCCATTCCGGTAATTGACGTCAACGGCCAGTCCTCCGACGCCGAGGAAAAGGAAGAGTCTTCGGATAAAAGCGAGAATAAATAAATAAACTTTAGGGTAGGTAAGAAAAAGCGGACGTCAAAAAAAGACGTCCGCTTTTATCTGCATAAGAAAGCCAAAAAAAGTAAAATGTAAAGATGAATATAGTGCTGCTTAACCCCGAAATTCCTTTTAATACCGGCAATATCGGGCGCACCTGCGTTGCGACCGACGCTAAATTATATTTGGTCGGCAAACTGGGCTTTAAGATAAATGATAAAGAAATAAGACGCAGCGGGCTTGATTACTGGCCAAAATTAAATTACGAAATTATGCCTTCTTTTGACGATTTTCTGGCGGCCTTGCCGCCTTCTGCGCGTTTATTTTTCTTCTCAACGCGCGGCAAAAAAGGCTTATGGGATATTAAGTTTAAGAGGGGGGATTATCTTGTGTTTGGAAGCGAGTCCTGCGGCCTGCCCAAAAAATTTTACGAAGTTTATAAAAACAATCTCTATAAAATCCCCATGGGCCAAAATACGCGTTCGCTTAATTTATCGGTTAGCGCGGCGGTTTGCCTCTACGAGGCTTTGCGCCAGACAAACTTTACCCCGACGGCGGAGGCGCTATGAGCCCGCGCGCGGTTTTTATTTTGCTTATGTCCTTAAATCTGCTTAATTATATTGACAGGCAGATTTTGTTTGCGGTTTTCCCCCTTATAAAACAAGATTTATTTTTGACCGATACGCAGCTTGGCGTTTTGGCGTCAATGTTTATGGTCGTCTATATGCTTGCCGCGCCCGTCATAGGTTTTTTTGCCGATAGAACTCCGCGCCAAATCTGGATTTCTTTAAGCGCGTTTATCTGGAGCGCCGCTACAATCCTAAGCGGTTTTGCTAAAAATTACGCAAATTTACTTTTTGCAAGAAGCGCAATCGGCATAGGCGAGGCCGGCTTTACCAGCGTTTCGCCGTCTTTTGTGAGCGAGGGCTTTGCTAAAAAAAAGCGCGCGCAGATACTGGGGCTTTTTGGCGCGGCTTTGCCTTTGGGCAGCGCGCTGGGTTATATTTTAGGCGGGTGGCTGGGCCCCTCTTTAGGGTGGAGAAACGCTTTTTTTATCGTAGGTATCCCGGGCGCTTTAATAGCTTTCTTCGTTTTCTTTAAGGTTAAAGACAAGCGCGCTGCCTCCAAAGAGCAAAAGCCTAAATTTAGCGCTTACGCAAAGCTGCTTAAAAATAAATCTTTTTCTTATACCTGCTTTGCGCAGGCGATGGCTACTTTTACTTTGGGCGCTATGGCCGCCTGGATGCCAAGTTTCTTTCACAGATACCTTAACTTCAGCGTGGCGGACGCGGGGCTTGCTTTCGGTCTTATAACGGTAGTTTGCGGCGCGGCGGGCACTTTTCTGGGCGGATATCTGGCCGATAAACTTCTTGTAAAAACAAATAAAGCGTATTTTATTGTTTCGGGCTTAAGCTTTTTGACGGCTTTGCCTTTTGGCGCTTTGGCTTTGCTTTTAAGGGACGTTTACGCGGCGCTTGCCTGCCTGAGCGTCGCCGTAATTTTAATTTTTATGCAGAGCGGGCCCATGAACGCGGTAATAGTTTCGGTTACAAAATTAAGAGTGCGCTCCATGGCCTTTGCGCTTAATATTTTTATCATACACGCTTTGGGCGACGCCCTTAGCCCCGCCTTTATAGGCAGGATTTCAGACGGTTGGGGGCTTAAGATGGCTTTATTTTGCAGCATTTTCTTTTTACTGCCCGCTTTGGCTTTTACCGTGCTTGCCGCACATCATTATCGGGAGGAAGAAAATTAATTTATGACCGATGTGCAATATGTAAAAGGCATAGGGCCCGTTAAAGCAAAACTGCTGGCCAATCTTGCCATAGAAGACGTAAGCTCGCTTTTACACTACTATCCTCGCGCTTATGAAGACCGCAGGGTTGACGCCCCTTTGGGCGAGTTTAGACAGGCCTATGACATAAGCTGTCCGATGAGCGTTCTCAGCGCGCGCGTTTTGCCGGCGCGTTCCCTGCTTATTTTCCAAGCTATGCTTGAGGACGATAAAAAAGAAATTTACGAAGCCACCTGGTTCAAAAAACGCTCTTTTAGATTTGACGCTATGGCGCAGTTAAAAAAAGATTTCAAGGTCGGCGCAAAGTTTTGGATTATAGGCAAGCGGGAGGATAAAAATTCTTTTGCCTCGCGCCGCATTACCGTTGAAGAATATTATCCTTTTGGCAGCCCAGACCTCCATATAAACGCCGACGCCATTGTCCCGGTATATCCGCTTACGCAGGGGCTAAGCAATAAATTTTTCCGTTTAGCGGTGCATAACGCTTTGCAAAAATATCTTTGCGAGGAGAGCGATCCTCTCCCGCGCGCTCTTATGGAAAAGCGCAAACTGCTAAGCTTGAGGCAGGCCTTAAAAGCGATACATTTCCCTTCCTCTTTTGCCGAGCTTGAGCATGCAAGGCGCCGCATGGTCTACGAAGAATTTTTGCTTATGACAATGGCCTGGGGCATAAAACAAAAACAGGGGCGCAAAGTGGTAAAGCCGCATAAATATGAAATCAAACGCACGCTGCTTACGCCTTTTAGAAATAATCTGGGTTTTGATTTTACGCCCGCGCAGACAAGGGTTATAAACGAGATTTTCAAAGATATGCTTTCCAATTTTCCCATGACAAGAATGCTGCAGGGCGACGTAGGATCGGGCAAGACTGTCGCGGCCTTAAGCGCTATTTTGCTTGCGGTTGAAAATAATTATCAGGCGGCTTTTATGGCCCCGACGGAAATTTTGGCCGCCCAGCATTTTATAACAATGCAGAAATTCTTGCGCGGGCTTGAAGTTAAGGCCGCGCTTTTAACCTCCAAAACGCCCAAGAAAGAAAAAGAAAAAATTTTAAGCCAAATTGCCGAGGGCGCCGTAGACGTAGTAGTGGGCACGCATTCTTTGATAGAGGACAATGTGCTCTTTAAGAACTTAAAGCTTATTGTTATTGACGAGCAGCATCGCTTTGGCGTAAAACAGCGCGCGGCCCTGCGCGCAAAAGCGGCTTACACGGATATGCTCTCTATGACGGCAACGCCTATCCCGCGCACTTTTGCCATGGCTTTTTACGGCGATTTGGACGTTTCTACCATTGACTCTTTGCCCCCCGGCAGAAAGGAGATAAAGACAACTCTTGAGG
>JAEWSL010000004.1 GCA_023398295.1 Elusimicrobiota bacterium
GGGCAATACTATCGCAAAAGCGTAAATATATATTAAAAGGGGCAGAAAATTAAGGATAATGCCTATTATGAGGCTGAAAATAAAAAAGTACCAGAATTTCTTTCTGTCCGCGACGCCTTCAAAACAAAAAAATTCTTTGCTTATTACGCTTAAAAAATATTTATCAAAATAGTTCATTGGAGCTCCTTTTTCAGGTTCACGTCTTATGAATTTATTATATCATTTATTTCCGGCGTTATTTTGTTGTTCCTGAAAATTTTTAATGAGGTCCAAAATTTGTTTTGCCTGAGCGCGTTCTTCGTCGGTTTTGGCGATGTTATAGGCAAAATAGGCGTCTTCGTAAGTCTTTTGCAAGTTGTTTTGTTTGGCGTATATTTGCGCTCTTTGCAGATAGGCCTCGGGATATTTCGGATTTAACTCTATGGCTTTATTTACGCTTTCAAGAGCCTCTTTATTTTTGTTTTGCATGTTCTGGGCGGAGCTTAGGGCAAGCCAGGCGTCGGGAAGGTTATCGTCTAATTTCAAAGTTTGCTCAAGCGTTTTTTCGGCGGTTTTATAATCGCCGCTTTGCAAGTCTGCTATGCCTTTATCGTAATTTAGGCCGGCCTCGTTTGGATACTGCTTAAGCAGTTCCCCGAACATTTTGGAGGCCGCCGCAAAATCTTTATCGGCAAAAGCGTTTGCCGCTTTGATAAAGAGGGCTTCAGCCTCGCTGTCTTTTGTACGTATGGAGGTTCTTGCGCCGCTTGTGACATCAGCTCGTCGTTGGGCCTCGTCGGCAAGGGGTTGGTTCCCTTGCTGCTCGGCCTGTTTTTTTGCGGTATTAAAATCTTTCAGCGCGGAGGAGGCGTTTCCGTTTAACGCCTGCAGGCGCCCGCGCTCCAAGTGAGCGCTTGCGCTTTGCGGGTTAAGTTCAATGGCTTTGTCCAAATCTTTTATTGCGCCGGCCTTGTCTTTTTGCTCGGCAAGCGCGCGGGCGCGCTGGATATATAAATCGTAGTCTTGCGGCGATTTCTCAAGCGCGCTGTTTAGGGCCGAAACGGCTTCTTTATAATTGCCGCCCGCCATATGTTTTGCCGCGCGGGCTCTATAGTCCAAAACATTTTCCGGAGCGTTTTTCTGATATTCTTTTAAGGTTTGCGCGGCTTGTTTTACATAATCGCCAAACTCGCCCATGCCCTGCCCGCCGCCTTTATTGAGAGAGGCCTGAAATTTCTCCAATATTTCTTTTGAGGCGGCGCTGTTTATTTCTTTTTTAAGATTTTCAGTCAGGATTTTATTTTTTTCTTCGGAGGTATTATCCAGGCCCTGCGCCGCGGGCTGTAAAGAGTTTGTTTTTAATTTCGGAGAAGAATTTTTGCCCGAAGTTTCCGTCTGAGCATACTCTGCCTGAAAATCTTTTGCTAATGTTAAAATATTTTGCGCGCGCAGGGCGTTTTGCTGTTCCCCGCGGTCGGCAAAGAGTTTTTGGGCGGCTGCGAAATCTTCAAGAGCGGCTTTGATATCGTAGAGGTTTATTCTTGCCGCGCCGCGGTTAAAATAAGCCTCGGCCATGGCGGGATTTCTTGTAATAGCCTGCGTCAAATCTTGGCTTGCGCCCAAAGCGTCGCCCATAAGAAATTTAACGGACGCGCGTTTGAAATAAATTCCGGCGTCGTCCTGTCCGTTTGCGAGCAAATTATCGTAAATCTCAAGAGCTTGCTTATAATTGCCGGCAGAGGCCAGCATATCTGCGCGCAGCAAAGCGTTTTGCGGGCTGTCGGCCCGCGCTATCTTTTCGGCAAAACCCGGCGCGGAATTTTTGGTATTTTTGTTTTGCTGCGCCGTTGTGTCTTGCCGCAGGGGGGAAAGCCCTCTGGAAAGAAGATAAAAACCGCCGCCCAGAACTATCGCGCAGATTATGGCGCCCGTCAAAATGCCGCCCAGGAATTTATTCATTTTCTTTCTCCTCGGACTGCGTATTTTGCCGCGTTTTTGCCGTGCTGTGCGGGCATTTATTTTTCATAAGGCACAGCGGGCAAAAGCTTGTATCGGGGGCAAAGAGCTGTTTTTCAATTTTCTCGCCCGTTTCAATAAAAGCGTTTAAGATTTCTTCTTCGTCAAAGGAGTTAAAATCGGCTTCAACGCGTTTTGAGAGGGAAACAAAAAGGATAACCGCTTTTCCCGTTTGCATATTCCACGCGCGGCGCGCGCCGACGGAGTAAATGCCGAGCTGCAAAGAATTTTTAAGATTAAAATCTTCCCCCACCTCGGCGTCCGTCTTATAGTCTATTACTTCAAAAGAGGCGTCCGGCAGCTGGTCAATGCGGTCTATTTTGCCCCTGAATGTCCAGCCTTTGTGTTCAAAAATAAATTCCCTTTCGGTAGCGAGCACTTTGCTTTTTCTTTCACGCTCTTCTTCTGCGTAAGCCTCCAGGCAGCGCAGGCCTTTTAAGTAATATTCCATCTGCTCTCCGGCGCTTGTGTACCCGCCGCCGAGCCAGTTGCGGTTAAAATATTTTTCAAGTTCTTCGGGGTTGTTGGAGCGGGAGTGATATTCCTCAAGAGTGCGGTGTACCGATACGCCAAAAGAAGTCGCCGCTGTAAGGCCTTCGCGCTTGCCCTCAATATATTTGAGTTTGAAAAGAAAAGGGCAGCAACGGTAAGTTTTTATTTTAGAGTAATTGAGCTCTTTGGGGGTATTGGGTATCATAATACCCCGCTGTCTTTCAGTTTTATGAAATGGATAAGAGTGTCGCCGTATTTTTCCTCGCGGAAAATCTCAAAGGAAGCCGGCAGGGCAAAAACTTCGTTTTTATGATGCTGAGCCGCAATTACGCCGTCTTTTGCAAGCAGAGAGGCGGCTTCAATGTTTTTAAGCACGCCTTCGGTGAAATTAAGCGGTTTATTTTTAAGGTCGCGGTAAGGCGGGCCCATAAAGATGATATCGTATTTTTCGCCGTCGGCGTAGGCGGCAAGCCAGGATAAATCTTTAAGGAGGTCGGCTTTAAGCACCTTTGCGCGTCCCTCAAAACCAAGATGCTCAAGATTTTTGCGCATGGCCTTAAGGCAGGACGGCTCTCTGTCGGCCATGACGGTTTTAAGCGCGCCGCGCGAAAGCGCTTCCAAAGAAACATTGCCCGTGCCGGCAAAAAGGTCCAGCATAATTGCGCCGCATAGGCGCGGACGCAGAATATCAAACAGGGATTGTTTTATCCTGTCCGATATCGGTTTTACGGGCAAATTTTTGGACACGGAAAATATTCTGCGCCCGCGCGCTGCGCCGCCGATAATTCTCATAATAATTTAATGGCCCCGTAAAAAACGGGGGCTTTTTGAGCCCCCCGTTCTTTAGAAATGGGCTATACCCTGTTTTACCGCGTAACGTATAAGATCGGCCTGCTTATGCAGCTTAAGCTTGCGCATCATGTTATTGCGGTGCACATGCACGGTGTTAAGCGCGATCTTAAGGTCCTGGGCTATTTTTTTGCTGCTGTAGCCTTCAACTATCAACTGCAGGATTTCTCTTTCTTTCGGGGTAAGATTTTTCTTAGTGTTTTTCTTAGGGCCTACGGTGTTCAAAAACGTCTGGTATACATAAGGGGCCACTTTTGTGCAAAGGAATAATTTGCCCTCGCTTACTTCGCGCACGGCCTGTATTATTTCGTCTATAGTGGATACTTTTACTATAAAACCTCTTGCGCCGGCGCGTATGGCTTTTTCCACGGAAACTCTGTCGTCATACATGCTTAGTATTATTACTTTTGCGTCGGGTTGGATTTTAAGGAGCTTATGGGTAGCGTCAACGCCGTTTAAGATAGGCATTGAAATATCTACCAAATAAACGTCGGCCTTATCCTTCTGGGCCAAATCAATGAGCTCCTTGCCGTCCGAAGCCTCCCACAGCACTTTTATGTCTTTATCTGTTCTTTCAAGGACCGAACGGATGCCACTGCGCACCATTGTATGGTCGTCTGCCATTGCGATTTTTATCATACTTTCCTCACATAGGATATTTTAGGACACTTTACTTTAATAGTAGTTCCTTCTCCAAGCGTGCTTTTTATGTTAAAAGTACCGCCCAGGTAAGTCAAATTTTCCCTCATACCGATAAGACCAAGTTTGCTTAAACCGCGGCTTTTTTTAGTGTCAAAGCCGATGCCGTCGTCGGTTATGGTAAGCGTGATGTCGGGCCCGCTTTCTCCTAAGTCTATGCGTATGTGTTTTGCTTTGGCGTGTTTTATGGTGTTGTTAAGCGCTTCCTGCACGGTGCGGTATATGGTTATTTTTACCGTTTCCGACAGGCGGCTGCTTTCCTTCATTTCAAAAGCGTAAGAAGCCTTTAAGCTGCGTCCTTTAAGCGTGTTTGCCACCAGTTCTTTTAACGCGGCGTTTAAGCCCATTTCCCCTATCTGCGGCGGGCGCAGCGTGGCGATAATTTTTTTAATCCTGCCCAAGGAACTTTCTATGTTTTCGCCCAGCTTTGAAATGCCGTCCAGCGCTTTTGTTTTTTTGCCGTCTTTTACGTCTTCTTTGAGAATCGTCAAAAGGGAGTTTATCATTATGGCCGAAGAGCCTATCTCATCGTGTAAAACCGAGGCCAGTTTGCGCTTTTCAAGCTCTCTTGACTCAAGCACTATGCGCACAAGGCCTTCCGGAGAATTGTCTGCCACGGTAAGCGGCCCGCCCGGGGAGTAAATGGCGCTGGTCATCGTCTTTACAAGAGCCAAAACAGCGTCAATATCCCCCTGTTTGTTTGAAAGAGGAATAAGCGCCGTCTGATAAAAAAAGCTGCCGTCTTTGCCTGCCGTCCAGTCATAAACTATATGGCTGCCTTCAAAAGCTTTTTTATGCGCGCTCCAGTGTAAAGTGTCATGCTTGAGGGCGTGCTTAAAACCGTCGCAGAATAATTCCTTGCAGCCGTAGATTAAAAGGCAGCTGTTGTCCCTGCGCATAAGATATATGCAAATATAGCGCGTAGGCGCCCAAACAATGGATTCTAAGTTTTTGTTAAGGCTGCTGTCGTCGTTAAAATGCTCCGCTTGATTTATGCCGCTATCAAGACCAAAAGCCAAATCGGTAAAATTATCTTTCTTGTCGGACATAATACTATTCTACTATTTTGGCTAAAAAAATCAATAGCCTTTTTTAACTATTTTATATTTTCATCTGCTTTTGCTCTGGGGTGCAGGCTGCGGTGTTTTTGCTTAATATCCGATATGTTTGTGTGGGTATATATTTGCGTTGTGGCAAGGCTTTCGTGGCCCAGCATTTCCTGCAAAGAGCGCAGATCCGCCCCGCCCTTTAAGAGGTGGGAGGCAAAAGTATGCCTGAACAAATGCGGATATATGCGCCGCATAAGGCCGGCTTTGCGGGCAAGGTCTTCTATATCCTTCCAAACGCTTACGCGGCTTAAGGGAAGGCCGGCTTTATTTACAAATATTTCGCTTGCGGCGTCTTTGCCCGCAAAGCGGGCCTGCCTTTGGGCCAAATATTGCTCCAAGACGGCGCAGGCCTGGGCGTGCACGGGCACAAAACGCTGCTTTCTGCCTTTGCCGAAAGCAAGCAGCCAGCCCTCTTTAGTATTAACACTTTCCAGCTGGAGGCGCGTAAGCTCGCTTACGCGCAAACCGCTTGCATAAAGCAAATGGACTATGGCGTAAGTGCGCCAGTCGCAGAACGTTTTAGGCGGGAAAGTAAGCAGACGTTCCATTTCCTGCGGCGTCATTTGGCGCGGTATTTTTTTTATCAGGCGCGGGGACAGTAAAAAACGCGAGGGATCTTCTTTTATACGCCCTTCGGCCAGCAGGAATTTGAAATAGCTTTTTACGGCCTCCATCTTCCTGAAAACGCTTGAAGGGGCGAGGGTTTTTGTCTTGAGGTCGTAAACGTAAGCGTCCAAAAGTTCCGGAGAGCTTTTTTGCGGTTCCGCATTATTTTGGCGGCAGAAGGCAAAAAACTGCGCCGCGTCGCGGCCGTAAGCCTGAACGGTGTTTTTTGAAAGCTGCCTTTCAAAAGAAAGGTGGTTCTTAAAATCGTTTATTTCATTGTCCTGCGCCATAGATTGATAATAGCATAAAGGGGGCCGCGGCTTAAAGTTTGCTTTTCGGTTTGTTTCTTGTTACAATGAAGGTATCGGAAGTCCTGTTGCTTTGCAACAAATATAAAAATGAGGTGAATTATGAGCGTCAGTTTTTCTAAAGAAGCTTTGCCGTCCTCCACTTTTACGTGCGGGCCTTCTCAGGGCCACCCGCAGATAAGGAAGACGCCTGTTTGCGATATGATGTTTGAGCGCAGTCACCGCGCGGGCGACGTCGCCGCCAAGGGGCTTTATAAAGAAGCCGCCGATAACCTGAGAAAACTTATAGGAATCCCGCAGGATTATACCGTGATTTTTTATCACGGCGGCGCAACGCCCGCTTTGGACGCTGCCGCCTGGAATTTAACTAAAGGCAGCATAAGCGGTCTTAGTTTCGGCGCGTTTTCAAAGATGTGGTGCAAGAAGATATCGGCTGTTTTGGGGGGAAGCGTAAAAAAAGATTTCAAAGAGCCTAAAGAGGGGGAGTTTTTCCCGCCGGAAAAGCCCGATTTTAACGCAAGCCTTGTGATTATGACGCCTAATGAAACCTCCACCGGCACGCAAATTCCGGATTCGTATCTTAAAGAAGCGTGGGATAAAAAGGGCCCCGATACTTTAATCGCCTGGGACTGCACCTCCTGCGCAGGCGGCCGTAATTTGCCGAAGGATATTTACGACGTTATGATTTTTTCCATGCAAAAGTGTTTCGGCGTGGGCGGCGGCAGCAGCGTTATGATTTTAAGCCCAAAAGCCGTCGGCCGCGTGGAAGAAGTAAAGGCCCTGCGCGCCATTCCCTACTCGCTTGATTTAACCGAAGCCATAAATAAAGCGCAGGAAAAGAGCCAAACTCTTAATACGCCTTCCACCATTAATATCTGGATGTTCAACGAGGCCTGCAAATGGATGCTTGCAAACGGCGGCATTGAAGCTATGGACAAGCTCTGCAGGCGGCATTTTAATTATCTTTTGGACTGGGCTGAAAAAACGGGCTGGCTTAAACCGCTTATCAAGAATGAAGAAAACCGCTCTTACACCACGCTTACGCTTGAAATTACCGACTCTAAAATAGTTGACGCCGATATCAGCGCCGCCCTTAAAGCGACGGGGCTGCCCAATCTTACCGACGGCATCAAAAAATATTCTTCGGTAAAGAATAATTCTTTGAGAATAGCCTGCTTCCCGTTTGTGGATATTAACGGCGTGGAAGAATATAAAAAACTTACCGCAGCGGTAGACGCCATTGTCGCGGATTTAAGAAAACAGGAGGTCAAATAAAAATGAAGATTTTAATCGCCGACAAATTTCCAAAGCACTGGCTTGAAGTTTTGCAGAAAAATCATTCCGTAACTTATGAGCCTTCTTTAGACGATATCACCCTGCCCGCAAACATTAAGGATAACGAGGTCCTTATAGTGCGCAGCACGAAAGTAAAAAAGGATACTGTTGAGGCGGGCAAAACCCTTAAACTTATAATCCGCGCAGGCGCGGGCTTTGATACAATTGACACCGCGTTTGCCAAGGAAAAAGGCGTCGGGGTCTGCAACTGCCCGGGCACAAATTCCTTAGCCGTAGCCGAGCTTGCCATGGGCCTTATCCTCGCCCTTGACCGACGTATTTACGACAATGTCAAAGACCTGCGCGAAGGCAAATGGAATAAAAACGAATATGGCAAAGCGCGCGGGCTTTACGGGCGCACGCTGGCGGTTTTCGGCATTGGCAATATCGGGCGGCAGGTGGCAAAGCGCGCGGCCGCTTTCGGCATGAGCATAGCCGCTTACGATCCTTACGCCGCGCAAAGCGTTTTTGAAAGCATAGCCGCAAAAAAATACGACG
>JAEWSL010000024.1 GCA_023398295.1 Elusimicrobiota bacterium
CCGCGTGATGGAGTTTATTTACGCCAACCGTCCCGACGGCAAACTACCCCCCCTTGAAACTATTTTGCAGTTCTATAAGACAGACTGGGAAGCAACCTCCTATCAACAAAAAGCCTACGAAAGCAAAGAAAAAGAAGTCGAAGCCTTTGCCGAAGGCCTGCGCATTATTAAAGCTTATTACGACAAGCACGGCGGCGATATTTTATTTCCGCTTTCAACGGAAATGCGCACCACGGTGGAAATTGACGGCCTTGCCGTAACAAGCGTTTTGGACCGCGTAGATTATTTGGGCGAAGGAAAAATAGCCATAGTTGACTATAAAACCGGCAAAAGCTCCCCCAAAGAACCTGACCAGCTTTTAATGTATCAAAAACTTATGAAGGATAATGAAACGCTCAAAAAGCTTGTTCTTCAAAGGGATCCTGCCGCCAAAAAAATAGAGATAGGCAAAATGTATTTCTATTTTCTGCCCACTCTTAAAGAAGAAGCTTACGAGCCGGCCGACAAAAAGCAAATAGACGGTTTTTGGAAAGGCGTTTTGGCCACGGCGGAAGATATTTTGGCCGCTAAGTTCGGCGCGGATCCTTCCGAAAGTAAATGCCGCTGGTGCGATTACAAAGACCGCTGCCCCGTTTGGACTACGCAAGACTCTTTACAGGAAAATTTGCCCGGCCAAAGCCCCAGCCCAAGCCAAAGCCCCTCTCTAGAACAAAACGACGAGGAAGCCCTTTCCCAAAAAATAGACGAGTACGGTTCCCTCAAAGAAAAGCTTGACGTTTTAGAAAAAGATATAAAGCAAAGTCTTCAAAAAAATAATTTTCAGAGGCATTTCGGCAAGCAGTATCAGGCCGAACTGCAAACCGTTGAAACCCCTTCTTTTGACGACCATAAAGCCGTTATGGCCCAGCTAGATAAATTCAACCTGACAGGCAAAGTCTTAGTGCCTACTATGGACAGTATCCTGAAACTCTTAAACGGCCCCGACATTTTGCCCGCGCAGAAAAAAGCGCTTGAAACGCATAAAGAAATCAAAAAAGAAGTTAAACTTAAAATCACAAAAACGCGGGAATAACTGAAACTTAAAAGTGCCTTTTGGAACTGCGGCGCCGTCTTAGAAAAATGAAAATAAATACGGAAATAAAACCTTATTTTATTAAGTTGAAACAAACGGGCCGCGGCGGTATGGACTTTCGCTTCAAAATGGCTTTGCTGTCTTTGGGAAGTTTCTTTGCGCTTTTAAGCGGGGCGCGTTTTATCCTCTTCTGCCTTAATTACGATACTTTCAACGCTGTTTCCTTCTGGCCGCTGCTGCGCGCTTTTCTGTACGGGCTTAAATTTGATTTTGCCACTGCCGCCGTCTTTGTGCTGCCGCCGATATTTTTGCTTATCCTGCCCGTCAAAGCGCGCGCGTGGCTTAAGTTTTGGACGGCGTTTTTAATTTTGGAATTTATCTTTTTTGCGGCCGCTCTTGCTTCCGACTTAATTTATTTCGGTTATGTGAAACGTCATATGGGGGAGGAAATCCTAAATCTATCCAACGATATAACATTTATCGTAGGCTATGCTTTGGGCACGGGGCTGCCCGTTTTGATAATGCTTCTTGCCTCGCTTGCGCTGCTTTTGTGGGCAATAAATAAATTTATAAACAGCCGCTACGCCCAGCCGCGCTTCGGCGGGATTAAAGAGATAATTTTTTACGCGTTTATCTGCTTTATAATGTTTATAGGCGTCTTCGGCGGGTTTGCAAGAAATCCGCTTAACATACCCGACGCTTATGTTTCCGTACGCAATAACGATCTGGCCAATTTATCCTTAAACGGCATTTTTACCTCCTATCAGGTGCTTTTGAAAGGCAATTATATAGCCGAAAACGAAACCGATATACACCTGGCCGCAGATACCGCCGTCAAATATCTCATTTGCGAGGGAGAGGAAGTCCCCCTCCCCCACCAATACCCGCTTATGCGCAAAAAAACAGGCTTAAAACCCGCCAAGAAAATGCCCAATGTGGTGATAGTTCTTCTTGAAAGCTGGGTGCCGCAGTATATTGACGGGGCAAGCGGCCGCTCCTACGGCGTTACGCCCGCTTTTGACGAGCTTATAAAAAACGGCCTTTATTTTGATAATGCTTACGCCTTTGAGTTAAGAAGTTTGCAGGGCATAGCCGCCGTTTTAGCTTCCGCCCCCGCTTTGCCCAAATTGCCAAAACTGGGTTACGGGCTTGAGCGTTCCGGGCTCTCAAAACTGCCGCAAATGCTTGCGCCTTACGGCTATAAAAGTATTTTCGCGCAGACTTCCGCCCGTAACTCTTTTGAGCTTTTTAATACGGCCAAAAACTTCGGCTTTGACGAGGTTTACGGTATGGAGGATATGCCGCGCCAAATGCCTTACGCCAAAAGCGAGGGCTATGGCTACGATTACGATATGTATCATCTGCTTGCCCAAAAACTTAAAGACCAAAAGCAGCCCTTCTTTGTTTTTGCCTTCACCGGCATTACGCATACGCCTTATCTGGGCCCGCTTGAAGGCTTTAATAAATATCCTAACACCACCGAAGAAAATAAATATCTTAATTCCCTTTATTACGCCGATTTTTCCATAGCCTATTTCCTTGAGCAGGCTAAAAAAGACGGCTGGTTTGACAACACCGTTTTTATCTTTGCAGCCGACCATACTTTTAACAGAAAAGGCACTATAAAAGAAAAATATCATATCCCCCTCCTAATCTACGGGCCTAGATTTATTAAAGCGCAGAGAAATAAAGAAGTCGCCTCCCAACTGGATATCCTGCCCACGATTTTGGATATTTTGCGCCTGAGCGAGCCTTACGCCGCGGCTGGCAAAAGCCTCTTTGACGGCGTAACCCCGCGCTACGCTCTTTTTGCCGACGGCTATACCATAGGCATAATCGCCCGGGACGGCGCTTTGCGCCATACCCGCGCGCAGGCCCTTGAAAGCGAGGGAGAGCCTTCCTTTGACGCCGCTGCGGCTGGCTCAGCGCTTTTGAGCCTTGATAAAACTTTTTATATCCTGCTTAGAGAGCAGCGCTGGATGAAAAATGATTAAAAAATTCTATCAAAACTATCTTAAAGGCGACGGGAATTTACAGATTTCCTTAATCGTTTTTATCTGCGTTATGCTTGTTTTAAGCGCGGCGCGGCTTGCGCTTTTTTTGCTTTACAGGGATACTTTTGCCGCGCTTTTGCCGTCTGAAATTTTAAGATGCTTCGCTTTCGGCCTGCGTTTTGATTTGGCCATAGCGGCCCTGTTTTTCGGGCCGCCGCTGGTGCTGCTTAATATCCCTGTGAGGGCCAAAGTCTGGCGCGCGCTTTGGCTTTCTTTGACGGCGGTTTTATTCCTTGCGTTTTTAATTCTTGTCTGCGCGGATTTAATTTATTTCCCTTATGTGGAGCGGCATATAGGCACGGAAATATTTTTTGCCGTAAGCGATTTCGGTTTTTTTGCAAGTTATGTTTTTTCCTCCTGCAAAATGCTGCTTGCGGGGGTAATTGCTTTGTTTGCGCTTTTAGTTTGGGGGCTTTTGCGTTTTGCAAAAAACAGGCCGCCTTTGGCCGCTTTTTTGCCCGTTTACGACGGCGTTAAAATTATTTTGCTTGCAGGCCTAGTCTTTATTTCCGTAAGAGGCTTTGGCGGCAAGGCAATAGGCATCGCCGACGTCTACGAGTGCGCCGATACGCCCAGGCAGGCCGCTTTGACCTTAAACGGGATTTTCAGCGCTTATCACATCGGCCGCAAAGGCGAAGTTAAGATACCTAACAAATACCCCTTTGAGCAGGCCGTAAGAAATTTGCAAAATCTTTATATCGCGCAAGACGAGCGGCTTGTTGATAAAAAATATCCCCTTATGCGCGAGCGTTCAGACGCAAGTGCGCCTAAGGATATAAACTTTGTAATAGTTTTGCTTGAAAGTTGGACGCCCCAATATATTGACGGCCTCAGCGGCGCCTCCTACGGCGTTACGCCCAATTTTGACGGGATTATAAAGAACGGCGTTGTCTTTAAGAACGGGTACGCCGTCGGCCTCAGGAGTATGACGGGATTTGCTTCCGTCGGGGCGGCTTTGCCTATGCTGCCTTCCCTGCCCGTTTTGGGCTACGGGCTTGAGATGGCAAGCCTATCTCCGACGTTCAAAAATTTTTCTGAAGAAAGTTATTACACTTTTTTCGCGCAGACTTCCATGCGCTACTCCATGCGCTTTTGCGCCCTGGCCCATTATCTGGGCATGAAGGAAGTTTACGGCTGGGAGGATATCCCCCAACAACTCCCCTACCTCCAGCTTGCGCCCTACGGTTACGACTACGATATGTATATGTTCGCCGCAGATAAAATTAAAGAGAGAAAAGAAAGAAATTTCTTCACGTTTTTATTTACCGGCATTACCCACGAGCCTTATACAAAAACTCTAAGCGAGTTTGAAAAATATTCCTACGACCAAAAAGAAGGCGGATACCTTAACACCCTTTATTTTGCCGACTGGTCTTTGGGCCGCTTTATTGAGCGTGCAAAACAGGACGGCTGGTTTGATAATACCGTCTTTATCTTTATAGCCGACCATCATATGGGCGGCAAAACCAGGACGATAAAAGAACGTTTTAATATACCCTTCGTAATTTACGCGCCCAAAATTTTGCAGGCGCGGACAATTGATTATCCCGTTTCCCAGCTGGATTTGGTGCCTACGGTTTACCGTCTGGCAGGCATCAACAGGCCTTACGCCGCCGCCGGGCGCGACGTTTTTGACGACTCCGTTTTGCGGGCCGCTTTTGTAACAGACGGCGCAAATTTGGGTATAATTACTAAAGAAGGCGCTTTGCTGCACAACGGGGAAAAGATTTTGGAGGAGGAAGGTTTTGCATCCCCCTCGGATAGACAATTTGCGCAGGACGCCGTCCTCTCAATTGATAAGGCGGCGGAAACTTTAATAAAACAAAATAAATGGTTCAAAAATGGAAAATAAAGTTATTATAGCGCTTGACGAGGGCACCTCTTCTGCCCGCGCCGCCGCCTTTGATTATGACGGACAGCGGCTGTTTCTGCAATCCGCGCCCATACACGTAAACGCGCGCCACAATACCTGTACCTGCGACGGTGCCGCCTTGCTTAAAGCGCAGTTGAAAGTTTTAGACGAGGCCATTGCCACCATGCAGGGCGATGCTAACGATATTGAAGCCATAGCCGTATCCGCCCAACGTTCAACGGTAGTTTTGTGGGATAAACACACAGGCAACCCTTTGTGCCCCGTCTTAACATGGCTTGACGGCCGCGCGGCCGATATCATAGATAATCTTGCAATGTCCCACGAAGATATTTTTAAGAAAACGGGCCTTTATAAAACCCCCTATTTTTCCGCCCCTAAAATAAAATGGTGCATTGATAATTATCCGGAAATAGAGGACGCCCTTAAAGAAGGAAGGCTGCTGGCGGGCCCCGTAAGTTCTTTCCTGATTTGGCATATGACAAAAGGCAAAGTCTTTGCCGTTGATACCACCTGCGCCCAGCGTATGCTGCTGCTTAATATAAACACGCTTAAGTGGGACGAGGATTTGCTTAAAGCGTTTTCCATACCGCGCGCTATACTGCCCGAAATTAAAAATACCGTTGATAACTACGGAACTTATAAAAATATACCGATAAAAGTATCCTGCGGGGATCAGCAGGCCGCCACAGCCCCGCTTCTTGAAAGACAGGGCTCCTGCGTAATTAACTACGGCACGGGCGCGTTTTTGCTGCTTAATATCGGCCCTAAAGTCAAATACGTAAAAGGTATTCTTACTTCCCTTGCGCCGTCTAAGAAAAACGGCGGCGCGCAGTATCTGCTTGAGGGCAACCTTAACACCGCCGGCGCTTTCTTTGCGTGGCTTAAGCAGCTCGGCGTTGATTTTGATATAACGCGCCTTGATAAAGCTTTTGAAAACTCTCAGATACCCGCGTGGGTTCTGCCCGCCTTAGGCGGGCTCGGCGCGCCTTATTGGGATTTTTCCGTTTCGCCCGTAATAAGCGGGCTTACCCCCAAAAGCACCCGCGACGATATAATCTGCGGCGCGGCGCGCGGCATCAATTTTTTACTGGCCGATATTTACTTTTATTTGCAAAAAGAGGGCTGCAAAGCCGAAGACGTTTACGCAAGCGGCGGTTTATCGGAAAGTAAAAAATTGATATCCTTTCAAAGCGACGTTTTGGGGCAGGATATAATACGCTGCAAGCAAAAAGAGGCCGCTTTGAAAGGGGCGGCTTTTCTCGCCGCGGGCAATAAGGCGGAGGGTTTCAATATGCTCGGTTTTGGGAAGGAGGACTTTTTTACCCCTTCTCTGAGCGCCGAGAAAAGCGCCGCGCTTTACGCGCGCTGGCGCAAATTTGTAGCTTTTGCTCTTCAATCGCCCCCGGCGGAACTGAGGCCGCCTTCCCCTAAAGACGACGAAGGGGAAAAAACTAAGGCAAAGCGGGTTAAAGAAAAAGCTTCCTTAAAATAACCGCTGCGCGTAATGCTTTTGGGCGCTGCGCCTGAGGCCGGAAAGAAAATCTTGTAAGATATAAAAAATACAAAGCGATAAAAAAGCCCCCGTCGGAACGGGGGCTTTTTTATAAACAGATGTTGTAAAAACAAGTTATGATTATTGCGGACAAAAAATATTTGTTCTTATTCTTCCGCAATGGCGCTGACGGGGCAGGTCCCCGCGCAGGAACCGCAGCTGACGCATTTTGCCGCGTCAATAAATCTTTTGCCGTTCTTTTCCGATATCGCGCCGACGGGGCAGGCCCCTTCGCAAGCGCCGCAGTTCACGCAGACTTCGGGATTAACTTTATATGCCATATTACATCTCCTTAATTTATTATCTTTCTGAGAATATTATACAAAATATTATTTGCCGGCAAAAATGTCATAAGAAAATTTTATAAAAATTATAAAACTTACTATCAGTATCATCGGCCTTATGATATTTGCGCCGCGCCGCTTGCCGACGTAAACGCCCAAGCTTTGCCCCAAAATGCTAAAGCAGCCCATAAGCAGCCCCAGTTTATAATTAACCGCGCCCGCGCAGATAAAAACAAGTAGAGCAAAAACGTTTGAAGCCAAATTCAAAATCTTTGTTATGGCCGTTGACTGCATTATTTCAAAACCCGCGTACTTAGTTAAAAACACGGCGAACATAGTGCCCGCGCCCGGGCCTAAAAAGCCGTCGTAGCAGGCCACGGCCGAAGTTATTTTTTGGGCCGCGCGGTTTGATTTTTTTATGCCTATTTGCTGGCGCGTTTCGACGCGGCCGAGCTTTTTATCGCTTAAAATAAAATAAACCATCACGGGGATTATAATTAAAATCAGGAATTTAAGCTTATCGGCCGGAACAAGACGGCTTAAAGCCGCCCCCAAAGCCGAAAAAGAAAGAGATAATATGGTAAGCCGCAAAACCAGTTGCTTGCTTATGGTAATTGACTTGCGGAATTTATAGGCGGCAATAACGGTGCCTATGGAGGAAGCAAGCTTATTTGTGCCCAGCACAAGCGCGGGCGGCACGCCGAAGATAAGATAGGCGGGCAGCGTCAAAATCCCCCCGCCGCCGGCAAGGCTGTCAATAAAGCCCGCCGTTGCCACAACAAGACCTAAGAGTATATAACTCAGCATATTTTTTGTTTTCCTTTTGTAAAGTTTATTCTTTTTTAGATAAGATATAAGCCGCCGCGTCGGCGTGACCGCTTAAAGCCGTTATTATAAAAGAGTTTCTGAGCCCTTTGTAAATTGAAATTGAAATCATCGCTATAAGAAAAGATATTACCGCCCCCGTAAGCGTATGCGGCGCGTTTATAGCGACTATAACTGCGTTTATTACAGAAATAATCATAACAATTATATAGAAAATGTTAAAAGCGTAAATAAGACGTAAAAAAGAAGTCTTTGACTTCAAAAAAAGCAGCCGCGCCATAAGCGGCAGAAATACCGTGCGCCCGAAAATAAAAAACAGCAATATCGCAACGCCGCTTGTTATGTCGCCGTTAAAAATCTGCCCCGCGCCGGGCGCCGTTGCAGATAAAATAAAGGCTATAAGAAGTTCAAACATAAAAGTCCTTAGTTAAAGTCCTTAATTGTTTTTCAAAAGGCCGACGGCGGAGGCCACTTTTGATTTTTTGGAGCCCGCTATCCCCGTTATCTTTGAAATCATTTCCGCCGTTTCGCCAAATAAGGCAAAAGAGCCTTTTTTATACTCAAATTCCATCTCGTAAAGACGCAGGCTCTTTTTGCCGGCTTTTATAAAACTGCTGTCCAAGCATAACTGCGCGGTAAGCTTTTCATTGGTAATATTAAACTGCTGGCGGCGCGTTTCTATTATAAATATCTCTTTAAGCGCGGGCGCAGCGGGGTTTTTGCAGGCTTCCGCAAAAAACTTTTGCAGGTTTGCAAGAGCGTGCCTTTTTGTCGGAATGCGAAGCCTTTTTGTTATCTCGCGTCTTTCATACAAGCCGTCTTTTACTACGCCCGCGCTTTTAAGCGTAATTTCGTATTTGCCTTCGGCGCGGCGCAGGCGCAAAGCCGTTTTGGCGCGGGACAGGGAGTTGTCTTCTGCATCAAAATAAATGTCTTTTATCAAAATAAATTTATCGGTAATGCGAAAGAAAGAAAATATCGGGGATTTTTTTAGCATCTCCCGCAATATCCTGAAATCTCCCGAAGTTTTTAAGGACCATTTATATTCTTTTTCTTCAAAAGGCATAATTATTTTTCCGCAAATACGGGCGTTTCGTTTAAGTCCTTTGCCTGGCCGCTTATCTTGTAGCCGCGCGGCGTAACGCCTATTGCAAAGCCGCGCCGCTTAAGATTTTGCTGCACGTCGCGCTGAAATTGTACCGCGTCCCCGCTTATAAGGCCAAGACGCACCAAATCTTCTGTATAAAAACCGTAGGCTTTTTTATGCTGCTCTTCCAGATAGGCAATCTGGTTCACCTGCCGCTGGGCCGCCGTTACCATAGCGGCGTCGGCCGCGCCGGTTATGCTTTTGGCCGTAAAGTACAGATAAATAAATACCGCCGATATAAGCACAGTGCCAAGAACGGTAATTATGATATTTTCCTGGTCGCTTTTCTCGCGCGTTTCAATCACGCGGCTGCCGCCCAAAATATCTTCAAGCGCGCGGCGTTTTTTGTTAAAAAACGCCAAGGCAAACCCGCCAAATAAAGTAAAAAAGCCAAGATAATAACCCAGCGTTCTTATGAAAGCCTGCTTTAAGGTAAGCGCCATGCCGGTCTTATTATCAACCGCGTTTATGCCCAAGAGAAATTTGCCCAAAGTTTTCCTTCCCTGCGAGCCGAAGAAAGAGCAGTATAAAATAAAAGCGCCGTTAAAACATAAAGCGTATAAAATATTTGCAGCGCGCGCGCCAAAAAGCCCGCCGAAAATATAGAAAATAACTGAGAATATGGTTATTAATAAAAATAGGTCAATAAACAGGGCGACCGCGCGCTCAAAAACAGCGGCGGGGATAAAATCCTCTTCCGTCGGGGCGGCCTCGTAATTTTGCCCGCCTAAGGACTGCGGCGGAAGCCAACCTTCCTCCCGGGGGAAATCCCCCCCCTGCGGGGCGTTGTCTGAAGTTTGGAACATAACAAAAATCCTCCCTTGCTGCCTGCTTATACATATTATTATACAAGTTTTATTATTTTTTGTTAGAATTTTGTTATAGAATATTTTTAAGGCCTTTGAAATGCGGCGCGCGCTCACAAGGCTTATGCCAAAGGAAGCAAAAAGGAGAACTTATGAAACTTAAACTGCCCAAAATTCCGTTGCTGCTCGCGGTGGCCGTGGCCATAGCCTTAGGTATCGCAGGCGGTCTTGTTTTTAACGCGGCTTTAGTGCGGCTTTGCATTACAGTCGGCAAGATATTCGGCAACTTCCTCGGCTTTATAGTGCCGCTTTTGATTTTGGGACTGGTTGCCCCCGGTATAGCCGATTTGGGAAAAAGCGCGGGCAGGCTACTTGCCATTACCCTTGCGCTTGCCTACGGTTTTACTTTGTTCAGCGGTTTCTTTACCTTCTTCAGCTGCAATTTTGCCTACGGAAACTTGCTTGCCTCCGCCCGCGGGATAAGCGCGGTGGACGCAGCAGGCCCCTCTTTGACGCCGTTTTTTGTGATTGATATGCCGCCCGTCTTCAACGTTATGAGCGCGCTTTTGCTTGCTTTTGTTTTGGGCCTCGGCGCGGCTTTCAGCGGCGCGCCGACGTTAAAAAACGTCCTTGAAGATTTTAAGCAGATTATTTATAAGACGATTACGGGCGTCATAATTCCGCTGCTGCCGTTTTATATTTTTTGCATCTTTACCGAGATTGCCGCAAGCGGGCAGGTGGCAAATGTTCTTGGCGTTTTTATAAAACTTATTTTCTTTATCTTTGCCATAACGATAATAATGCTGCTTATACAATTTAGCATAGCAGGCGGCGTTGCAAATAAAAACCCGCTTGCCCTGCTTAAAAATATGCTGCCCGCTTACGCGACGGCTCTGGGCACGCAGTCTTCGGCGGCGACGATACCCGTCACCCTCCAGCAAACTCTTAAAAACGGCGTGAGGGAAGATGTCGCCGGCTTTGTTATCCCGCTTTGCGCTATGGTTCATATGCCGGGCAGTACGATGAAGATAGTAGCCTGCTCAATGGCTATTATGGTAATGACTGCAATGCCTATAAGCTTTGGGCAATACTCTCTTTTTATATGTCTGCTGGGTATAACAATGGTGGCCGCGCCCGGAGTTCCCGGCGGCGCTATTATGGCCGCAATAGGCGTTTTGCAGGCCGTTTTGGGGTTTGATGAAAAGGCTGTCGGCCTTATGATTGCCCTTTACATCGCTATGGACAGTTTTGGCACCGCCTGCAATGTTACGGGCGATGGCGCGGTTGCCGTCATCATAAATAAAATTTACAAGGGCAGCTAAAATACGGACAAATAAAATGGAAAAGAAAAACGATTTATCGGTTTTTATAATCGCAAAAAATGAAGAGAAAAATTTGCCTCGCTGCCTGGACAGCGTTAAAACTTTGGCGGATGAGATTATCGTAATAGACGGATTTTCGCGCGACAATACCGCAAAAATAGCCGAGGGTTACGGCGCAAAAGTCTATCAACAAAATCTTGTTTCTTTCACCGAGCAAAAACAGTTTGCTTTGGATAACTGCTCTTGCAAATGGGTTCTTAACCTGGACGCAGACGAGTTTTTGAGCGACGCCTTAATTGCCGAAATTCCCCCCGCCCTTGCGCGCGCGCATGAGCAGGGAGTGACAATGTTTTTACTTCCGTTTGTAAATATTTTCCTTGGCCGCCAAATGAAATACGGCGGCCTTGCCGGCCGTTTCAAGGAAAGGCTTGCCCTGCGCCAAAGCGCGCGCTACGAAGGCGGCCTTGTGCACGAGCGTATGGTGGCGCGCGGCGGTAAAACCGAGCGTCTTGCAAATCCTTTTATGCACACGCCCTATAGGGATATTGAGCATTATTTTGATAAGTTTAACGCTTACACAACTTTGGGCGCAAAATCTTTGTATGAAGAAGGAAGGAAATTTAACGCCTTAAATTTGCTGCGCGCGCCGTTTGATTTTTTTAAGATATATATTCTTAAACTCGGCTTTTTGGACGGTATTCAGGGGTTTTTGTGGGCTTTGTTTTCTTCTTTTTACCCGACGGTAAAATACGCGAAGCTTTGGCATATGTGCTTTCAAGAGGATAAAAAATAAATGACAATTTTTTTAGTGATTTTTTGCGCGGCTTTGCTTGCTTTTTCTCTGCGCTTTACATGGTGGGTTTGGCCCAAAAAGAACGGGCTTTTGGCTTTGATGTATCATAACATAGAAACCGCGCCGGAAGATACTGATGAAAAAGAAAAGCCTTTTTTTATATCCCCGCAAGTCTTTGAACGCCAGCTTGACGCTTTGCTTAAACACGGTTTTACCCCGATAACTTTTGAGGATTTGACGGCCGCATACCTTGGCAAAAGCGCGCTGCCCCAAAAACCCGTTTTAATTACAATTGACGACGGCGCGCTTAACGCTTATACAAACGCTTTTGCCGTTTTGAAAAAGAAAAACATTAAGGCAAATATCTTTTTAATTACCGAAAAAATAGGCCGCGATAAAAACTTTTTAACCTGGGAGCAGGTTTTGGAAATGCAAAAAAGCGGGCTTGTAAGCTTTGGTTCGCATACGGCAAATCACAAGAGGCTGCGCAGTATCTCAGACGAGGAAATTTTAAGCGAACTTACGAAGAGCAAACAAACCCTTGAAGAAAAACTGGGCGTTGACATTACTGCGTTTTGCTATCCTTACGGCGCGGGAGCTTTTGACAGGCGCGTGCGCCCGCTTGTTTTTAAGGCGGGATATCTGTTTGATTTCAGCACTAAAAAAGGCATTTCCCCGTGGCCGCTTAACAGCAAAGCTATCAGGCGCGCGCCTGTCAAAAGCGGGCAAACGGCCTTTGATTTTTATTTGCAAATTACGCGCGGCATGTCAAAGCTGTGAGGGTTTTGACGCGTCGGCTTTCCGCCGGCGTATTGGCGGGCGTGATATAATTTAGTAAAATATATAAAGGTTTGACAGTTTTGGGGCTGGTAGCTCAACTGGTTAGAGCGTTCGCCTTACACGCGAAAGGTTGTAGGTTCGAGTCCTATCCGGCCCAAAAAATAAAACCCGCGTTTTGCGCAGGTTTTATTGCGCAGGTTTTATTTTGGCCGTGAAGCAAACCCAACTATGTTAAATTTATTATCCCGTCTTTTATAGCCCGTCTTGATGTGTTTTTCACTATATTTATGGAGAAAACAGAAAATGAAAAACAAAAATAAAAACTTGTTGAACATCATATTGTTGCTCGGGATTTTTCTTATTCTGCCGACGGGGGCTTATGCCAATGTCGGAGTGCCGTTGATTGTCATTACATTGCCGTCTATGTTTTTGCTGCTTATACCGATAATATTGATAGAGGCAAAAGTAATTTCAAAAACTCTTGACGTAAATTATAAAAAAGCCATACTTCCCGCAACATACGCAAATGTGGCGTCTACGATAGTCGGGATTCCTTTGGCATGGTTAATATTGCTGGTAATTCAGTTTATCACGGGCGGCGACGGCGGCGGCGGCGGTTATGATACGATATGGGGCATTTTAATATCTTTTACTCTCCATGGGGCGTGGTTAACAGGGCTTGACAGTTTTATATTTCCTTTAGCTCTTCTCTTTGGGCTTTTGCCGGCATATTATATATCTGTCCTTATGGAATACGGAATTATAAAATTGGTAGGAAGTTTTAAGGAGAAAAGCTCCCCCCTCGTAAAAAAAGCCGTTATAAACGCTAACAGACTGTCGTACTCTTTTCTGGTCCTCATTTGTATTGTAGTATTTGTGATATATCAAATAAAATAAAATTTTACTCTTTGCATTTGTAGGCTATGCCGTAGCGCGATATTTTGCTTTCGCGCGTTTTTTCGCCGTCGTCTTTTTCAAAAACAGTGCGTTTGCCGGTAGCGGCCTCCGGTTTGAGGCGGTTTGCGCCGAGAGCAAGGGCGTTATCTTCAAGACGGGAGTAAGCCTGGCCGTTAAGAAGGTCGTATTCCTCTTTAGGCAGTTCCCCTTCGTAAGTATATTCGTCGGAGACGCCTTTTACTTCCCCAAGATATTGGCAGTCCAAAGTATTTTCAAGATAGACTACCGGAATTTTTCTAAAGCTTTGTAATTTATTTTTTGTTGCGCATGCGCCAAGAAGCAGGGCGCAGGGCAGAAGGATAAGGAGTTTTTTCATAGATATAATGTAGCAAATAGCAAGGTTTCATACAAGTTACAAAAAACTATAAGGTGTTAACAGCAAATTGCCGTTATGTCATAGAAGAGACTTGTATTTACCGCTTCCTACTTATATAATATTAGCAAGGAATATTGCAGGAGGTCATATGCCTATCATTAAAGTTATAGAAGGCGACATAACTTTGTTGAAGGTTGATGCCATAGTAAACCCCGCGGATAGAACTCTTCTGGGCATCAACGGGCTAGACCGCGCCGTGCACGAGGCCGCCGGCCCCAGGCTGCGCGAGAAATGTCTTGCCCTGGGTGGCTGCAAAACCGGCGAGGCTAAGCTGACTCGCGGTTATGACTTGCCCGCTGTTTTCATCATACACACCGCCGGCCCTTTCTGGCAGGGCGGTAAAGGCGGAGAGGCAAAACTCCTCAAAAATTGTTATCTTAACTCTCTCAAAATAGCCGAGACGGAAAATTTCCAGTCAATTGCTTTTCCCTGCATTTCAACGGGGGCAAACCGTTTCCCCCCGCCGTTGGCGGCTAATGTGGCCGTAGGTACTGTGAGAAGTTTTTTTGAGAAGAAACCTGCCTCCCACATAAAAGCGGTTTATTTCGTCTGTCCCAATAAAGCCCATCTGCGTTTATATCAGGCTTTGCTGAAACTCCTTTAACTTAATCCTTTTTTCGGTTTTGGGCCTAACGTCCTATAAAAAAATAGGCCCAAATTCCCTTGTGCCTTTGCTCTTAAAACGGTAAAATAATAATAAGAAAGACCGAGAAATTAAAAAAGGAGAACGAAAATGAAGAAACAGATAGTCGTGACGCTCGTCGCAGCTTTGCTTTCCGTCAATGCATTTTGTCTTCCCGCTTTCAGTCTTGAAGGCATGGAAGAGGCAGGTAAAAAAATAGGGGCGGAACTGGAAAAACTTAAACAAAAACAAGCTACGACAGATCCCCATTTTAACGAAGTCTTTGAGCAGCATAAGGGCATTCTTGTGGAAGGCTGCGGCTTAAAAGATTTCTACAACGGCAGGAAAGAACTCGTTTACGAAAATATCAAGTTTACCTCGGTTTACAACAAAGCTGCCGGTAATTATAATATCGTTTGGACGACGCCCAAAACTGACGCTTACGACCAAGTAATCGTAGCCAAAGATATGGACGCGCATAATTACCACAGCGTCAACCTCAATGCGCGCATGGATTTCAAGAAAAATGGCAAGACGGTAAAAACCTCTATTGTGACCTTAATTATGATAGATGACGAAGAATATCATAAATATCCCGCCTACGGCTATCAGGAACCCGTTTATTCCGCCGTTGCAAACGAGGCGCCTAAATATCAAGTCTGCGATATTTGCGGCGGCGACGGCTATCACTGCGATTGCAATCCCGAGTACATAAGCGGTAAACTTGCAAAAGACGCGGGCTTAAACTCCGTACCCAAAATCTATAAAAACGACGAGGTCGTAATCCACTTTGAAAAGAACGATAAAGGCGATATTTCTTACAATCTCTTAAAGAAACCCTCCTTTAATAAAGCTGAAGTGAGCCTCGCCGTAGAAAAAACGCAGGATCCCCACTTTATTAAGGTTTTGGCAAACGTCAAGATTTACAACGGCTCCAAAACTGTACAGAGCGAAAGCATCGTAATCGGCAATATCAGCGACCAGGAGTTCTTTGAAAAAGCCGCTTACAAATCTTTCCAGAGCAAAGATAATTACACCTTTACCCCCGCCGAGCCCTGCGGTAAATGCGCTTCCTGCAAAGCGGGCGACACCATGCACTGCACCGGCGCGAAATAAACACTATAAAGTTTTAGCGATGCAAAAAAGCCCCCTCTTTTAAGCGGGGGCTTTTGTATGGCTTGGAAAACAACAGGCGTTGAAAGCGAGCCGTCTAAAAACAAGGATTATTTTTATACTCTGCAAAAGAGGGCAGCATCAAATCCTTTGAGGATAAAATAGCTTCCTTTATTTCAATTTGCCAATTTATACTGAGGGTTTTATCGTTGAAAATTATGCCCCCTTCGCTTTGCGGGTTATAAAAATTATCGCATTTATAGAAGACCTGCGCCCCGCCTTTTGATATAACCGCCATGCCGTGCGCAAAGCCGCGCGGAATAAAAAGCTGTTTATTGTTTTTTGCGCTTAACTCCAGCCCGAAGTATTTGCCGAAAGTAGGGCTGTTAAAACGCAGGTCTACGGTTACGTCGTAAATTGTGCCCGAAGCTACGCGCATCAGCTTTGCCTGCGCGTAGGGCGGCTTTTGATAATGAAGCCCGCGGATTACGCCGAAGGCGGAATAATTTTCATTATCCTGCACGAAGTCAACGGCCGCCGCCGCCTGGGAAAAAAGGGTTTTATTGTAAGACTCAAAAAAGCGGCCGCGAGCGTCTTCAAAAATTTGCGGCTCTATTATCAGCAGGCCTTCAAAAGGCGTTTTAAGAACTTTCATTTTCCCCCCTTGTCCGCTAAAGCCAAGAGATATCGCCCGTAAGAAGTAAGCCCCATCTTGCGGCCCTGCGCGCGCAGGATTTTTTTATTTATCCAGCCGTTGTTAAAAGCAATTTCCTCAAGGCAGCCCAGACGTATGTTTTTGCGTTTTTGCATAGCCTCCACAAACTCGCTTGCGCGCACTAAATCGCCGTGGGTGCCGCCGTCAAGCCAGCGCGCGTTTTTCGGCAGGTAATTAACGGTAAGTTCTCCGCGCTTTAGATAGGCGTTGTTGATATCGGTAATTTCAAGCTCGCCGCGTTTGGAAGGCTTTAGCTTTTGCGCGATTTTTACGACGTCGTTATCATAAAAGTAAAGCCCTGTCACCGCCCATGGCGAGAGGGGCTTTTGAGGTTTTTCCTCAATATTTAGAGCTTTGCCGTTTTTAATTTGCAGCACGCCGTAAGCCTGCGGATTTTGCACGCGGCAGCCAAAAATATGCGCGCCCTTTTTAAGTTCGCCGCATTTCTTGAGCATTTGCGGCAGGCCGCGCGCATAAAAAATATTGTCCCCCAAAATAAGGCAGACTTTATCTTTACCTATAAACCTGCGCGCCAGCACAAAAGCCTGCGCTATGCCGCGCGGCTGCGGCTGGGCTCTGTAGGAAAACTTTGCCCCGTACTGCGCGCCGCTTCCCAAAAGACATCTAAACAGCGGCAAATCGCGCGGAGTAGAAATTATCATAATATCTCGTATTTGCGCGCGCAGCAACGTGGCCAGGGGATAAAAGACCATAGGCTTATCATAGACGGGTAATAGCTGTTTGGACACGCCGAGCGTAGCCGGATATAAACGCGAGCCAAGGCCGCCCGCAAGCACGATGCCTTTCATAAATCCCCTTTAATACTTCTTAAAATTTACAGGCATAAAGCGTTTAAGCCTGTTTGGTTTCTTTTATCGTATTGTCCTTAACAAAAGTCATACAGAAAGCCGCGATAAGAAGGCTTAGGCCGCCAAGGCCCACGGCCGCAATCGCGCTGCCGCCCAAAAGATGTTTCATTATCGGGCCGAAAAACAAATTGACGCAGATTTGCGGTATGACGATAAAGAAGTTAAATACGCCCATGTAAAAACCCATTTTCTCGGGAGGCAGGGCGTTGGATAAAAGCGCGTAAGGCATTGATAAAATGCTGCTCCACGCTATGCCTATGCATATCATAGGAAATATAAGGCCCATTTTGGTAAATTGGAAACCAAATAAAGTAAGTCCTAGAGAGGCAAGTCCCAGACCGCCTATTATAAGACATATTATATGTATAGCCTTAGCCGAGAATTTTGTCGTAAGCCACAAAAGCGCAAATGAGAAGACAAAGGCCACCCCGTTGTAAATGCCAAAGCAGCTGCTGCCCCAGTTTGCCGCTTCTTCATATGCGGGAGTGCCGGGCGCCGCGTGGAACACGGCCTGCGCCGCCCCGACGGCGAAATAAACCCACATTATCATAAAAGCCGCCCAGGTAAAGAACTGCACCCAGGCAAGACGTTTCATCGTCTGGGGCATGCTTATAAAGGCCTGCCACATTTCCTTTAAGGTTTTTGAAACGGAAAAGGACTGTTTTTGCATTTCTTTGAACTTTTCCATATCTGCGGGCGGATATTCCGGCGTGGTCTTAATAGTGATTATAATTGCGCTTAAGAGCACTATTGCGCCTATATAAAAGGAATACTTAACGGTGTTTGGAATGTGGCCCAAAGGCGCTTCAATGCTGACGCCGGCCGCGGCAAGCATCTGCGGCAGGAAGGAAGCTATTACCGCGCCCGCGCCTATCATGACGCTTTGCATGGCGTATCCGGTTTTGCGCTGCCGCTCGGGCAGGATATCGCCGACGAACGCGCGGAAAGGCTCCATACTTATATTAACCGAGCTGTCTAAAATCCAAAGGGCTATGACGGCCATCCAAATTGCGCTTGCCTGCGGCATTGCAATTAAAGCAAACGCGCTGAAAATAGCGCCGCCTAAAAAATAAGGCCGCCTGCGGCCGAGGCGGCACCATGTCCTGTCGCTGAAAAAGCCCACCAGCGGCTGGATAAGAAGCCCCGTTATCGGCGCGGCCAGCCATAAAAGAGGGATTTGCGCTTCGTCTGCGCCGAGGCGGGCGTAAATAGTGCTCATATTGCCCATCTGCAAAGCCCAGCCGAATTGTATGCCGAAAAATCCCAAACACATGTACATTATTTGTAACAGATTTTTGCGTTCGTATTCCTGTTGCATAATAAATCTCCTGTTTTTCTTTTATTATATCACAAAAAAATCATAAAAAAGGGCATAAATAAAAAAGCCTTCCCCGAGAGGAAAGCTTTTTTTTAGCGAACAGTTAATTTAGTATATCAAAAAAAACAGCTAGGCCGCAAGGGACTTTTGGGGTAGTCTTGTAT
>JAEWSL010000063.1 GCA_023398295.1 Elusimicrobiota bacterium
GTCCTGCAAAGTATCGTTAAGCCCGTGGCCCACATGCAAAGCGCCCGTTATGTTAGGCGGGGGGATTACGATGGTAAAAGGTTTTCTGGCGCGGTCAATTTTAGCTTTGAAGACGCCTCTTTCCTGCCACAATTTAATAAGTTTTTCTTCTACCTCTTTAGGTTCGTACGCTTTGGGTAACATAAACGCCTCTTAGTGAAATTAAAAAGTTATATGTATATATTTTACCAATTTGCAGGCGGCTGTGCTCATTTTGCGCCGGGCGGCGGGGGTTTTACGCGGTTTCATAAAATGGTATCATAAATTTATATGTCAGGAGATACTATGCCTAAAATAGACCAAACAACCCGCGAGCTTATGCTTGAGAGCCTCAAGCGTTACGCGGAGGAGAAACTTCCCTTTGACTTCATACGCGCCTGCGACGCGCAAAACAAGCACCCCGATGAAATTATTAAGGATATGTATAAGACGCTTGGCGTAAACCTTCTGCTTGTGCCGCGCGCTTACGGCGGATTAGGCGGCACCACGAGCGATATTTACCGTATTTGCGAAATCCTTGCCCGCGTTGATTTAGGTATTGCCACATCGGTTTTTGCCACGTTTTTGGGCAGCGATCCGATAAACGTAGCCGGCACTGAAGAGCAAAAGAAATACTGGTTTAGCCGCATAGCGAAAGAAAATATGATAGTCGCCTACGGCGCGACGGAAGCCGACGCCGGAAGCGACCTCATTGCCCTTAAAACCCGCGCCGAGCGCGTGGAGGAGGGCGGCGAAATAATCGGATACAAGATAAGCGGCAGCAAGATGTGGATATCAAGCGGCGGTATCGCCGATTTATACACGGTTTTAGCCCTAACGCCTAAAGGCCCCAGCTGGTTTTTGCTGGAGCGCGATATGGCGGGCTTTACCCAAGACAGCGCCGAAGATAAGCACGGCATACGCCTTGCCAATACGGCGGGGCTTTCTTTTGACGAAGTTTTTGTTCCCGTGCAAAACCTCATAGGGGAAACCGAGGGGCAGGGCTTGCAGCAGGCGCAGGCGGTCTTTGGCTATACGCGCCTTATGGTGGCGGCTTTGGGTTTGGGCGCGGGGGAAGAGGCAATTGAGATTGCGGTGGACTACGCCCTGCACCGCGTGCAGGCGGGCGGCCCTTTGGCGGAAAAGCAGGGGTATATGCAAAAGCTTATAGTCCCGCATTATATAGCTTTTGAAGCTGCCCGCGCTTTTATTGACCAGACGGCAAAAAGCCTTGACAGCGACAATCACGGCATGGCAAGCGAGGGCGCGATAGCCAAATATTTTGCCACCGAGGCCGGCAACGCCGCCGCCGAAGACGCTATACAGGCCTTAGGCGGCTTTGGCTACACAAAAGATTTTTCCGTTGAAAAAATTAAGCGCGACGTTAAAATTACCTGTATCTACGAAGGCACAAACGAGATTATGGAAATGACAATTTACCGCGCGCGCTGGCAGGAGCACTTAAAAACGCGCGGCCAGTACTATATTGATATGGCCTTTGGCCTTGAGCAGGCCGCCCAAAAAGAAAGTCAAAGCGGGCTTGAGAGCGGCTGCGAAGTTCTTGCTTTGGGCCTGCGCGCGCTCTGCGCCGTTTTGGAGATTTGCAGGCAGCAAAGGCTTACGCGCCATCAGTTTGTAACTTTCCAATTGGGCAAATTTATAGCTAAGGCCGAAACGGCCCGCGCCCTTTGCCTTGCTGCGGCCGCAGACACCGTGCCCGAAGGTAGTCCTTTTGACCTTGACACTTATAAAACTATTGCGCGCGTAAACGCCAAAGAAACGGCTTTTTATCTTGCGCAAAGCGGCGCGGCCCTTGTGCAGGAAACCCTGCCCAAAGGCGGGGTTAGCGCCGCCGAGCTCTTAAAGGCGGTTAATCTTGAGGACATAGCCTCGCGTCTTGACGGCGTTAGGGACGATAAAGACGCAATAGCCGCCAAGATGAGAGAGCTTTTTAGAAAATAACCGCGTTTTCGCGTTCAAATTTAAGACAGGAGAATTTTTTTGTTATGCTTAAAATTATAGTTTGCCTTAAACAAGTGCCCGACAGCGCGCGTATTAAAATAGACGCAAAGACAGGTACGCTTATGCGCGCAGGCGTGCCGAGCATCTTAAATCCTTACGACCATTTTGCCCTTTCCCAGGCTTTGAAGATAAAAAAGAATGTCGGCGCGCATATAACGGTTTTATCTATGGGGCCGCAGCAGGCGCAAAGCGTTTTGCGCCTTGCCTTAGGCCTCGGCGCAGATAAAGGCATTTTGCTAAGCGACAGGGCTTTTGCCGGCTCTGACACGTGGGCCACGGCCTACGCTTTATCTTGCGCAATAAAAAAGATAGGGCAGTTTGATTTAATACTTTGCGGGCAAATGGCCATAGACGGCGACACTGCCCAAACGGGGCCAGAGATGGCTTTTCACCTGCAAATCCCGCAGGTTACTTTCTGCGACGCCCTTGACGTCAGTTTAAGCGCAGGCGGCGCAAAAGCCGTTGCGCGCAAGCTAATTTACGGCGGCTACCAGATTATGGAGGCCGATTTGCCCGCCTTAATCACTTTAAGCATTCCCGACGATTATGTTGCGCAGTACCCTTCTTTTGCGCAAGCCTACCAAGGGCAGCTTAAACCTTTGGAAGTCTGGTCGGCCCAGGATATAGGGTCGGACAAAACTAAGCTGGGTTTGGACGGCTCTCCCACGCGCGTAAGCCGCATTTTTGCGCCGCCCCAGCGGCCTAAATGCGCCCTGCACAAATTAAGCCCGCAAGAAGCCGCGCAGAAAATCTACGACGTCCTGCTTGAGAAGGGGGTAATCAAATGATAAAGATTTCTTCGGCCTGCATAGGCTGCGGCAAATGCGTTTCTTCGTGTCCTTTCGGCGCGCTGAGCATGGCGGCCGCGCAGGAAAATAAAATGGGCCGCAAAGCGCAGGCAAGTTCCTCCTGCACAAACTGCGGCGCGTGCGTAAAAGTGTGTCCCGTAAAAGCGCTCAGCCTTGAGGATAATACAGGCGCGGCTGCGCAAAAAGACTTTTCTTCCTATAAAAACGTCTGGGTTTTTGCCGAGATAAATACTTCTAAGGCAATTCCCATAGTGCGCCCCGTGGTTTTAGAGCTCCTTACAAAAGCGCGAGAGCTTGCCTCCTGCTTAAATCAGCAGGTTTGCGCAGTAATTATTGGTCAGGATATCGCAAAGTATTACGAAAAACTGCGCTCTTACGGCGCGCAGACAATTTACAGCGTTGAGGGTTCCGCCTACGCTCAGTATAACACGGCGGCCTATGCAAATGCGATGATAACTTTAATAAAGAAATATAAACCTTCTGCGGTTTTATTCCCGTCAACTTATTTCGGGCGGGATTTGGCGCCCAGAGTTGCTGCGGAAGTTTACGCGGGCCTCACGGCGGACTGTACGGCCCTGTCCGTCAAAGACGGCCTTTTGGTGCAGACGCGCCCCGCCTTCGGCGGCAATATTTACGCCGATATAACAACGCCCGCAACGCGTCCGCAGATGGCCACGGTGCGCCCCAACGTTATGGTAAAAGAAGAATTGCTTTCAGCCTCCAAGCCGCAGTTCAACGTGATAAAAGAAGATATTTTGCCGCCTGCGGAGGCGCAAAAAGTGCGCATAATAAGCAGGCAGATTAACCCTCCTAAGGAAGCAAATAAACTCAAAACGGCCCCCTTTATAGCAGCCGGCGGCCGCGGTATGAAAAGCGCGGATAATTTTGCCGTCCTAAACAAACTTGCCGATATTTTAGGCGGCGGCGTGGGCGCCTCCCGCGCGGCTATTGAAGCGGGCTGGAAACCTAAGGACCATCAAATCGGTCAAAGCGGCCTTACGGTAAAGCCGCCGGTATATTTGGCGTGCGGCATTTCTGGCGCGGTGCAGCATACGGTGGGCATGAAGGATTCTGATTATATAATCGCGCTTAATAAAGACGCCGCCGCGGCCATTTTTAATTTTGCCGACTTAGGCATTGTCTGCGACGGGCCTTCCACGGTCAGGAAATTGCTGGAATTGATTGAAAATAAAGATAAGGGCGTTTCTTAAAATAGGTCTTTTTTCAATACAGGGTAGGCCTTTTGTCCCTTGCGCAAAAAACCTAAGCGCGCTAGAATATATTAACAAACGGGCGTGTCCCGTGTTTTTGTTTTGGAGGCTAAGATGAAAAAACTTTTTGTTGTTTTGTTTTTAACCGTTCCGTTTTTTGCGCAAAACGCTTTGTGTCAAACTCCCGCCAGCGTCAAAGAGGATTTGTCTTTGCATGAGGCGGCTTTTTTTAATAAAACCGATTTGGTTAATAATTTAATAAAGGCCGGCTATAAGGTTGATACGCCAGATGCCTTCGGGCAGGTGCCTTTGCATTATGCGGTTATGGGGGATAGCTTTGACG
>JAEWSL010000020.1 GCA_023398295.1 Elusimicrobiota bacterium
CAATTGCCCGTGCCGCCGGTAAGTATTAAATCAAAACCGCGGCCCGAGTATAGTTTACTGGCGTTATCATTATAAATCTTCTCTTTGGGATTGGTAGTAAGCCTTGTGTTCGGATCAAATGTGCTAAAGTATTGCCCGTATTTAGTGTAATACTGTCCCTGGCGCGTTTTGACCATATCTATTAAGTTTATGGCTTCCACTACGCGGGATTTGGCTACCGTCTTAGAATATAAAGGATAAGATATTGCGCTTAAAACCGCCACTATCATGACTACGACAAGCAACTCCGACAAAGTGAACCCCCGCCACTTGTTATTTAGAATTTTTCTGATACGACGTTTTGTTTTATAAATATAAAGCATACCATAACCCCTTTACAGCAGTTCTTTATGGCAGCTCAGTAAGCAATAAAGTAATATTAAACGAAGAACGGCTCCCCTAGTAATAGTATATACGCAATAAGATAAAAATCAATGCCCGACAGAGCTGATTTGTTTGCTTCCGCAATAACAGCAATACAATAAAGGCCCGCATAAAATTTTATGCGAGCAGAAGAGATTTCAAATTTAGCGATAATATAAGTTAAGTACTTCTCCCCTGCAAATATTATATACAAAAACGGCGCGGGACGCAACGGCTCAAAAATAATATAATATGTCTTAGAGGTTTATATGACGTTTATAAAATTGAGAGAGAATTTGCTTGCCTGCTTTTGGGGCAGAGCCTTTTTGAAAACGGCGGCTTTTTGTTACGGGGCTGCGGTAACGCTTATTTTGTTTGCCTATAAGAAAGGCTGGCTTAAGGCAAAAAGCGTGTCTACGCGGGTTGTCTGCCTGGGTAATATAACGACGGGGGGCACCGGCAAAACAACGGCTGTTATGCTTGCCGCGGCGGAGCTGGCAAAAAGGGGCGTGAGGGTATCGGTAGTTTCGCGCGGCTATAAAAGACAAGGAAAGAAAAACGAAGTTGCGGTTTTGTTTGACCAGGATTTGCTGAGCTGGCGGGAAAGCGGGGACGAACCTTATATGATAAGCCGTCTTTTGGCGCAGTATAAAGTGCCGGTTTTGGTTTGCGCAAAGCGTTATTTGGCCGCCCAAAAAGCGGTCAGCGAGTTTAAGAGCCAGGTTATATTGCTAGACGACGGCATGCAGCATCACCGTCTTAAAAGGGACGCCGATATCGCCCTTATTGACGCCAAAAATCCCTTTGGCGGGGGGCAATTCTTACCGCTGGGCAACCTTAGGGAGCCTTTAAGCGCCCTCAAACGCGCAAGCCTTATAGTTCTTACACACAGCGATTTGGTGTCGGCGCGCGAGAAAGAAGACATAAAAGATAAAATCCGTCTGCTTAACGATGAAATTGAAATTATTGAAGCCGTCCATAAGCCCGCCTATTATTTTGACGTCCACACACGGCAGAAGCTGCCTTTGGAGGCGCTTTCCGGCGCGGCGGCCGCATTTTCCGGCATAGGGGAGCCTTCTTCCTTTGAAGACACTCTGCGCGCCCTGCGCCTTGACTTAAAGCAGATTTGGCGTTTTCCCGACCATAATAATTATGACGAGCAGGATTTGCATACTTTTGCGGCCGCGCGCGGCGCTATGCCTTTGATTACCACTTTCAAGGATTTTGTGAAAATGCCCGAAGGCTGGCAGGATATCATAAAAGACAAATTTTACATTCTCGCTATAGATATGCAGTTTCAGGAGGAGCGCGCCATGAATATTTTTCTTAAAGTTTTGCAGCCTTCTCTTGTCCTTAAAACTTCCCAAAAATAAGAAGATATTTTTTAAGCCGCGCGGGTTTAAGCGCAGGGGGCTTTGGGCGCGTTGCTTTTATAAATATTGTCAAGCAAAGCTTTTACCGCTTCAAAAACCTTTGCGGGCGTTATGTTTTGCATACAGGCAAGGGTTTCGCATTCCCCGCGGAAGCACGGGCTGCATATAAGGCTAGGCCTTACGGCAAGATGTTTGCCGCTGAAGGAGGGCGTCCACGCCTCGGGGTGGTTTACGGTATGTATGGTAACGGTGGGCACGCCGACGGCAAGGGCCATATGTTTTGTGCCGCCGCAGCAGCCCACAAGCAGGTCAAGCGTGCTCAAAAGGGCAAAGAACTGATAGAGGTTGTTTGTCTTTGGCGCAAGCGTGATATAAGGGGGCATATTTTGCGTTACTTTTTGGGCGGCCTCAAATTCCCCCGGGCCGTAGAGAACTATTATTCTTGCGTCGTATTGGGCGTGAAGCAGGCGCGCCAGCTCCTGGAAATGTTCGTCGGGCCACTTTTTTGTTATGGCTTTGGGTGTAACGTAAAAGGCAAAAAGTTTTTGGCCTTCTTTTGTTCTTAAATTTTCCGAGAATTTTTTTGCCCAGGCCCGCTGTTCTTCATTAAGATAATATTTGGCCAAAGGCGCGTGCTCGTCGGGCCATTTTAGGCCCAGCTGGCGCAGGACGTTAAGCTTCAAGTCCGGGTTATAAAGGACTTCCTGCGGATATCCGAAGCAGAAATTATAGGCGTAAAATTTATGGAAGTTCTTTTCGTTTCCTATGCGCATGCGCGCGCCGCTTAAAGCGCAGATCATCGCCGAACGCGGATTGGAAAGATAATCTATAATCCAGTTATATTTTCTTTTTCTTACTTCAAAAATTGATTTTATCGGGTGTTTATTGTCGTAAATTACGACTTCGTTTACATAGGGGTTATTTTGCAGCACCGGCGCACAGCGCGCCTGGGCCAAAACGTCAATTTTTGCGTCGGGGAAGTTGTATTTGAGGACCTGCAACACAGGCTCGCAGAGCATGACGTCGCCGATATCTTTTATTATTACGATTAAAATCTTTTTGCCCTTTTGGTTTATTTGCAGCCCGTCTTGGTTTTGAGCGGGCTGCCCGTCAGTTTCGTTTAAGTCTTCAGTTTCCTGCGCCGGCAGGTTTATATCTTGGCCTGCATTTTCGGTTTCAGTTATGTTTCCCATATTGAAACGCCCCCCTAAAAGACATTTTTGCGCGGATTCAAGATGTCCTCTACTATTGTATCAAAAGTATTTTGCGTTTGCTGAAGGGAAATATTGTCAAGACAGGGATTGTGGCATAAATTGCCTTTGCATTTTTTGCATTTTGGGGTTTCGGGCTCAAGCACGCGCACGCATTGGTCAAAGGGTTTTATGATTTTATCGCTTTCAAGCGCGGGATAAAATGCGATGGCGGGTTTGCCCAAAGCGGAGGCTATATGGGCCGGCGCGCTGTAGTTGGATATTATTATCTGCGCGCGGTTTAAGACGGCTATAAAATTGCTCAGGCCCATTTCTTCCCGTATTATAAAAGGTTTCTTTATGGAACGCCAGTAAATTTCGTTTGCCACGGAAAAACCTTTTTTGTCGGAGCATATCAAAAGTATTTTAAGCGTCGGATATTTGATTTGGATTTTGTCTATAAGCTGGGCGTATTTTTGTTTAGGCCAGTTAAGAAACTTATCGGGGGAAGCGGGGTGTATGCATATAAAGGCGTCTTTTGGCATAATGCCGATGTCATAGAGATATTTTGCGGCGCGCTCGTCTTCTTTTTTTGAAACATGCAAAACCTGCTTTGCGGGGAAAGAAAATATAAACAGCGGCGCTAAAATCTGCGACCAAAGTTTTGCTTTGTGCGCGCTTTGCGGCGGGGGCAGTTTGGGCGTATCGGTCATAAAAAGCGGGGTGTAGAAATTTTGCGGCGCAATGCGCCTTTTAATGCGGCATAAAAAAAGCAGCAGCGCCGTGGAAAAAGAGGGGGTAAACATAATTGCAAGGTCAAAGTTTTCGCTGCGTATTTTCTTAAATGCGGGTAAAAAGCTTTGCGGTCTTAAAATCTGTTCCACGTTGGGGTTATTGTTGAATATATCGGGCTTATTTGTCAGTACGGTAACCTGCGCCTGCGGCAGATTTTTCTTTAGAATTGAAAGGGCAGGCGTTGCGCAAAGAACCTGAGCAAAATTACCCGTTGCGATAAGCAGAACGTTAGTCATAGGTATATTTTAGCAAAAACCTCCTTTTATGGAAAAGTGCAGGCAAAATATGTTGCGGCTCAGACGTTTAGAGGGCAATATCAATACCCACGGGCGCATGGTCGGAGCCGTAAACATCGCCTAAAATATAAGCGTTTTTTATAAGTTTGGCCGCTTTTGCGTCGGTCATAAAATAATCAAGCCGCCAGCCCACATTCCTTTCGCGCGCGGCGGTTTTATAATCCCACCACGTATATTGGCGCGGCTCTTTATTAAATTGGCGGAATACGTCAATTAAACCTTGGGTGAAAAATTTATCAAGCCACGCGCGCTCCTCCGGCAGGAACCCTGTGGTTTTCTGGTTTGCTTCGGGGTGTTCAAGGTCAATGGGCTTATGGGCGGTGTTTACGTCCCCGCAGGAAATCAGCATTTTTTTCTTGGAGAGTTTTTTGCATAAATCCAAAAATGCGGCGTAATAGCGCAGTTTATAATCTACGCGCTGCGGGCCCTGCCCGCCGTTGGGGAAGTAAACCGTGATAAAATAAAACTTCGTATACTCAAGCAGAATAAAACGGCCTTCTTTATCAAATTCCTCGCTGCCTAAAGAGAAAGAAACGTTAAGAGGTTTTTCTTTTGTATATACGGCGACGCCGCTGTATCCTTTGCGCTCGGGTTCGGAGATGTAAAAATTATAGTCTTTTACGGAAAGCAGGCTTTCGGGCAGCTGCTCGCGGCGGGCTTTAGTTTCCTGCAAGGCCAAAATATCGGGGGAGGTTTTTACAAACCACTCCAAAAATCCCTTTTTCTCTACGGCGCGAAGCCCGTTTACGTTCCAGGAAAGAAACCTCTTCATCATAAATGATATAATAGCATTTTAGGCGTTGCTCTTTGCCCGTTTTTCAAATTTAATAGATAAAAAGAGGCTTTGTATATGAGAAAAGGAAAATATTTTTTAACTTCGGAAGCAGTGTCTGAAGGGCACCCCGATAAACTCTGCGATCAGGTTTCCGACGCGGTTTTGGACGCTATTTTAGCCAAAGATAAATTTGCCCGCGTGGCCTGCGAGTGTTATGTTACGCGCGGGCTTATTATCGTCGGGGGGGAGATAACCACCTCCACCTGGGTTGATATTGATAAAATAGCGCGCGATACGGTAAAAAACGTCGGCTACGACGATATAAAATACGGGTTTAACTATCACACCTGCTCCGTCGTCAATATTATCGGCAAACAGTCGCCCGACATAAGCCAGGGGGTAAACGTGGGCGGCGCGGGCGACCAGGGTTTTATGGTCGGCTACGCCTGCGACGAAACGCCGGAACTTATGCCGCTTCCTCTTCAGCTTGCAAATAAAATTTTGATACATTTGGCCGAACTCAGAAGAAGCCGCGCGCTGCCTTATATCGGGCCGGATTCCAAATCCCAGGTTACCGTGGAATATCATGATGGCAAACCCGCGCGCGTTGACACGGTTGTTTTATCTACTCAGCACACCGAAGAAATTTTGGATAAAAGCGGCAAACAAATTACCGAAGCCGCGCGCAAAGAACTTATTGCCAAGGCAATTTTGCCCGTGCTGGGCAAATGGACCGACGCCCAAACAAAATATTTGATTAATCCAACGGGCAAATTTGTAATTGGCGGGCCGCAGAGCGACACGGGCGTAACCGGCAGGAAAATTATCGCCGACACTTACGGCGGCCGCTGCGCGCACGGCGGCGGGGCTTTTAGCGGCAAGGACGCTACAAAAGTGGACCGCTCGGCGGCGTATTTGGCGCGCTATATCGCAAAGAACGTCGTTGCCGCGGGTTTGGCAAAAGAGTGCACGGTGCATATCGCCTACGCCATAGGCAGGGCCGAGCCGGTGGGTTTTTATCTTGACACTTCGGGCACGGGAATCGTGCCGGACGACGCTTTAAGCGCCGCCTGTCAAAAACTTTTTAAGATGACGCCGCGCGCCATAATTGAACAGTTTAACCTGCGCCGTCCCATTTATAAAAAGACGGCCGTTTACGGTCATTTTGGCAGGGACGGCTTTGCCTGGGAAAAAACGGATAAAGCCAAAACTCTTGCCGCAATGTTTAAGAAATAAGTTTGAATAAGACTGTAAAAAACGGACGGCTTAATTTTAAGCCGTCCGTTTTTAATTTGCGAGTTTAGGTTAAACTGTTGAGTAAATAAGCAGTTTGCCGCACTTAAAACTTATTTCAAAATTATCTTTAAGCGCAACGTTGCTCACGGCGCTTTGCCCCGTTTCTAAGACGGCGTTTTTAAGCGGATATTTAAGATTTTTTAAGGTAAGCCCGTTTACTTTTCCCTGCGGTATCAAAGAAACGCGCGCGCCCGCTTTACACTTAAACGCGCGGCGATATCCTGCCCTTGTCGCGCGCGCGGGGATAACCTGCCAGTCTTTGCCTTTTACCGAAATATCAATTTGCTTTGCGTGCGCAAATACGGAAGAAAAATTGCTTAAGGTAAAATCAAGCCTGCCTCCGCATGCGCAGATAATTACCGCTTTTTTAACTTCAAGCCAGGCGGCAAAATCAAGGCCTTTTTCAAGGTCGGTATTATCCTGGCGGTCAATTTTAATTAAGCGTTCTTCGCCCATGATTTCCTTTGCTTTCTCGGTAATGCTGTCCAAATCCCCCAAGACTAAATCGGGCGTGATTTTGGCGGCAAGGCAGATATCGGCCCCGCCGTCAAGCGCTAAAACAAAGTCGGCCGCTTTGGCTTCTTTTTTAATAAAAGAGGCGTTTTCTTTTTGTCCGCCGCAGACGAGTAAAATTTTTTCAATTTCTTTCATAAGTTTTCCGAAACTTCTCTCTTAGTATAGCAAAAGAAAGTATAAGAATGTTTGTTAAAAGGCCGATGTAAAAACCGTCCAGCTCGGCAAAAACGGCGGGGCGCGGCAGTATGTTCCAAAGCGTAAGCGTAAAGGCCGAGGCCAGCGCGCCCAGGCAAAACAAATTGTCGCTTATGCGCTTTGGCCATAGATATCCCGCCAGCAAAGGTATCAGCAGACAGGCCGACATATAAGAGCCCAAAATAAACCAGATACGTCTGAAATTGCCTTCAAAAAATAAAGCCAGCAATATGGCCAGAGCGGCAACGGCAAACAGCGCTATTTGATTTGCAAGCAGCTTATTTTTGATTTTATCTTTAAGCAAATCGTAAGCCAAAGTATTTGCCGCTATAAATAAAAAAGCGTCTAAAGTGGAAAGGACTATGGCCAAAACGCCGGCTATAAAAAATCCCCTTAAGCCCGAAGGCAAAAGCTGCAGAGCATACAAAAAATACGCGCTTGAAGGCGCGGCTTTTGGCAAAAGCGCGCGCGCGTAAAGCGCGCCTGCGGTGGTGCAGATATCAAAGCAAAACCAGACGGCCGTGCAAATTAAAATGCCGTATTTTGCCGTCTTAATATCTTTTGCGGCAAAAACGCGCTGATAAAAAGCCGGATCGGCCAATGCCGCAAGCGCAACTGCGCCCCACGCAAAAGTGTTAAGCCATGTATTTCCGCCCGTTAGGGAAAAATGCGCGGCGGGCAAATTGGCCTTCAAAAAGCTAAGTCCGCCGAAAGCGTGCAGGGAAAATAAAAAGACCATAAGCACGGCTGCGCACATTACCACAAATTGCACCGCGTCGGCAAAAACCACCGCCCTAAGCCCGCCGCGCGCGCTGTAAAGGCAGGCAAACAGGCTGCCTAAAATCATGCCTTTGATTAAACTCAGCCCGAAGACAAGCTGCAAAAATATGCCAAGACTTAAGACATAGCTTATCGGCAGCACTCCAAAGAAGGTAAATATGGCCGCCGTCCTGCCCGATTTTTTGCCAAACATATCTTCGGCCAAAGATGGCAGCGTTACGCTTTGGTATCTTCTTATTTTACCGGCTATAAAAAGCGCAAAGATTATATAGGCTATATACCAAAACACGCCCTGGGTTATAAAGTTATAGAGGCCGAAATTAAAAGTAATTTCGCTTACTCCGAAGATGCCGCCGTACCAGCTTGCCGTCAGCGTGGCCACAAAAAGCGGCAGGCTTAATTTGCGTCCCATCACCATATAATCAAGCAGGGGGTTTGCCTTTTTATCTTTCTTAAGATGGCCTATTATGACGGAAATTACGGTAAGCGCAAGAACTGCAAGGAACACAAAATAATCCCACGCGTCAAGCACGGCTAAAACATTTGGGGAGGGATTAAAATTACTCATAAAAAAACCGTTGCAACAGTAAAGAAGATTTTAGAAGAAGGGGGGCTTTGGCCCCCCTTAAAATTACGCCCAGTTTATTTTGACGGCTATAGCCAAAAAGGCAAAGGACATCAAAAACCAAATTCCGACAAGCGGCAGCACAAACTTAAACCACTTTTGGAAAGACATTTTTGCCATACCTATTGCGGCAATTACGATTGCGTTGGTAGGTATGCAGACGTTTGTCCACCCGTCGCCGAACTGATAGGCAAGTATCATAGTCTGCCTGCTTAAGCCTATTAAGTCCGAAAGAGGGGCAAGTATCGGCATGGTAAGCACGGCTTTGCTTGAGCCCGAGGGGATAAAAAAGTTTATTATCGCCTGCATAATAAAGGCTGCCCACGCCGCCACTACGGAATTAAGATGCGATATCACGCCTGCCATATAATGCATGGCGCTGTCCAAAATATTGCCGTTTTCGGCGATGATTATAATGGAAGTCGCAAGCGCAAGCAAAAACACAATTTCGGCCATGCCGCGCACGCCTTCGTAGAAGGCCGATGTTGCTTCCCCGACGGTAAGTTTGCCGCATACTGATGCTACTATTGCAAGACCGAAGAACAGCGCGCCTATCTCTGTAATATACCACTCGTATTTAACCACGCCAAAGACAAGCAAAACCATCGTTATGGCAAAAGCGATGAGAACCAAAATATGAGTAGTCTTAAGTTCGCCGTCGCCTTCTTTTTTGTTCATATGCAGTTCTTTTTTGCGTTCTTTATCAAACTCGTAAGTCAAGCTGGCCTGCGGATTTTTTTCTATCTTGCGCGCATACCACATAATAAAAGCTATGGTAGCGATCGTGGCGGTCACCCATACTATAAGCCTTAGGCCCAGGCCCGAGTATAAAGGCAATTGCGCTATGCCTTGGGCTATGCCTTCGGTAAAAGGGTTCATAAACGCGCCGGCAAAGCCTGCCGCCGCGCCCAGAAAAGGGATAGATAATCCTACCACGGAGTCGTATCCAAGCGAAAGGGACAGCGGTATAAAGATAGGTATGAAGATAAGCGTTTCCTCCGACATGCCGAAGGTAGCGCCGCCCAAAGAAAATAAAGTCATTGTCACCGGTATATACAAACTGCGCAAGGCCGGATGCTTTAGAAACAGGGTGCTCGCGCGCTTTATGGCGGCGGTAATTGCGCCCGTCTTTTCAATTATCATAAACGCGCCGCCGATTATTAAAAGAAAAGCCATAATTTCTGCCGTGGCCGAGCGCGTAAAAGCCTGCATAGGGGCTTTTAAGACGTCAAAGACATTTTGCGGGGAAGCTTCTATCGCGTGATAAGAGCCTTCCACCAAAACCTGTCTTCCGTCTATATTTTGTTTATCGTATTGTCCTGCCGGTATAAGCCAAGTGCATATTGCGGTCAGTATAACCAAACTCAGCAGTATAATGCTGGTGTTGAATTTCAGTTTTTCCATTGCTTGTATCCGTCAACCTCCTAAGGGTTTATTTTTTGCGTACAATATATTTTACAAAACGCAAAGGGTATTTGGTAGAATTTATTTATGCTCTACATAGTTCCCACGCCTATAGGCAATTTGCAGGATATCACGCTGCGCGCGCAGGAAGTTCTTAAAACGGCGGATTTTATTTTGTGCGAGGATACAAGACATACGCAAAAATTATTATCCTCCCTTGGCGTAAGCGCGCGCGCCGTAAGATATAACGAGAACGATTTTGGCAGTATTAATCATTGCCTGTCTTTGCTTAAAGCGGGCAAGACCTGCGCGCTGGTCAGCGACGCGGGCACGCCGTGCGTAAGCGATCCGGGTTATAAACTTGTCGCCGCCGCGCGAAAAGAGGGGATAAAACTATGCGCCCTGCCCGGGCCCAGCGCGCTTACCTGCGCTTTAAGCGCAAGCGGGCTGAGCGGCGGGGGTTTTTGTTTTTTGGGCTTTCTTCCGCAGAAAAAGGGAAAAGCTTTGGCTTTGACGCGCGCGGCATTAGCCGTCGGCAAACCGGTGGTAATTTACGAATCTCCGTACCGCATAATTAAACTGCTGGAACTTTTTTGCCAAAACTTCGGGCCGTCAATGAAAATAGTTCTTGCGCGCGAACTTACAAAAACTTTTGAGGAATATCTCTGCTCTTCCTTAGGCGAAGTTTTGGCAAACCTTAAGGCGCGCAAAAAGATTTTGGGGGAGTTTGTTTTAATCCTTGACGGCAGGGAAGAAGATATTGAAGAACCCGCGCAAAACCCCGCCGAAGAAAATACGGAGGATTATAAATGACGCTCAAACCTGCAGCCCTTAAACCTGCGGTCTGTAACTCTATTGCCCTCAAGCCTCCGCTGTGCAAGCCAAAAGCGAAGGTAAAAAATAAAGTGAAAGCCGAAGTAAAAACCGCGAAAATTTATTATTACAATAAGCTTACGCAGTCCGATATTTTATATATCGCCGCCGCCTTAACGCGCGGGAAAATTGCCGTTTTGCCGACGGACACCGTCTACGGTTTGACGGTTTGCGCTTTGCGTAAAGACGCGCTTAAAAAATTAAACTTTGCTAAAGAAAACCCGTCGGCAAAACCGCCGCAGCTGCTTGCTACTTTGAAACAGGCGTATGTATTTGCGCAAGGCGGCTCGGTTGCCGAGGATAACGGCGCGGACGACGGTTTGTTTGCTCGCGCGGCAGAATCTTTTTGGCCGGGGGCGTGCACCATAGTTGCAAAGACTTCCGCGCGCGGCAAAGCTTTGCTTAAAGCTTTGCCGTCTTCGCTCAAAAAAACCGTTGGCCTGCGCGTGCCTAAGGATAAATTTGTCCTGAATATTTTGGAACTTATAAAAAGCCCGCTTTTTGCAAGCAGCGCAAATTTGCATGGCAAAGAAGTCTGCGTTAACGAGGGGGAAATCCTTAAAACTTTTGAAACCCGCGCCGATATAATAGTTCTCAAAGGCAGGCTTAAGGGCAGGCCTTCAACCGTTATAGACGTAAGCGCGGGCAAGACGCATATTTTGCGCGCGGGCGTATTGGCGGAGAAGGAAATAAAAAAGCGTTTATCTTGACAATGCTTCTTCTATTGGTATAATATTCTATCGGGCTTTGCTTACTTTGCGTAAAAAAATTTCTGTCGGGGATTTGGTGATTTTATGGACGCGGCTTATATAGTTACCGTTATAATAGGCGTAAGCTCAATTGTGGTGGCGGTCTGTTTTCTGGCCAAAGCGAGGGATTTTCGCAAGAAAGAAAAAATCCTGCGCGCCGCGCGCATGAATTATACGCGCCAGATTGAAGTTTTGCGCTCCCAGCTTTCCGAGCGCGTCAAATCGCTTGAAACTATGGTTGATAACCTTTCCCTTTCAAATAAAGAGTTAAGCCGCCTTAATGACATTAAGTCTGAGTTTATGTCGGTAGTCGCCCACGATTTAAGACAGCCGCTTACCTCAATACAGGGCTACACCTCGGTTTTAATTAACGAAAATTCCGATAAAGATGACCAAAAAATTCTTGATAATATTATTAAAGCCACCTCTAACATCAATCATCTGATGAGCGACCTTGTGGACGCCTCCGTCTTAGAATCCGGCAAACTTCAGGTTGCCTTTAAGGAATTTAATTATAATCAGCTTGTTGAGGATATTTTTAATCAGTTCAAAGTCATCGCCGAGCAAAAAAATATAAATTTGACTAAGATTGACTATCCCGTGCCGATAATGCTCTCTGCCGATAAATTCCGCATAAATCAGGTGCTCAGCAATATTCTAAACAATGCCATTAAGTTTACAAACGAAGGCGGCAACATTGAAATCCGCTATATCAAAGAAGGCTTGCAGCTCTTTACGATGGTTCTTGACGACGGCATAGGCGTTTCGCCTATTGAGCGCGCAAAGGTTTTCCAAAAGTTTCGCCAGTCGGAATATCTTGACAGCGAGCATAAGAAGCTTGGCTGGGGTTTGGGCCTTTCCATCGCCGAGGATGTTATTAAGGCGCATGGGGGGATTATTGGGGTGGATAGCGCGGGGCTTAAGAAGGGCTCGGCTTTTTGGTTCCTCCTCCCCTTATGATATAACGGCATATGGTGTTAATAGCAGATGGTGTTAGCGCACAATTTTCCATATTTGCGCGCTTTTTTGTTTTTTCTTCGCTAGCGTACCGAGTTGTCGCTGCGCTCCCTTCTTCGTTGGTACGCGTCGCTCATAAGAAAACGAAAAAATGATCGCAAATCTGAAAAATCGCGCAACTTCCACAAATGGGCGTTTAACGAACGGCTATGTCAACGACAAGCTTTCTAACACGTACGGCCAGCGCGCTTTGGGCGCGCAAAACAAATTTGCCTCAAACTTGAAAAACCGCGCAACTCTCCACAAATGGGCGTTTCACGAACGGCTATGTCAACGACAATATTTCTAACACGTATGACA
>JAEWSL010000018.1 GCA_023398295.1 Elusimicrobiota bacterium
GGATGCTTCTATTAAGGTATGCGGATATTTTGCCAGATAAGAAGTTACGTTGGGCGTTACGGCAGAACAGACGGCGTTATGCTCTTTCTTGCAGGTTTCGCCCCAGCCGTCGCGTATTAAAAGTAAAACTTTTCCCATAAAAAAACTCCTCCGTATGTCGTTGTATTTTAACTTATAAAATTGGGTTCTTCAGGATAACTTTTTTGCGCAGCAGCACGCGCCGCCCTGTAAATTAAAGAGGTCTTCAACCGTGCGCGCGCCGCGCTCTTTGAAAGCGGCGAGAAAGCGGTAAAATATCTTTTCTGTCATAACGGTGTCTGCCATAGCGCGGTGCCAGCCTTCGCTGGATATGCCACATGCGCGCGCAACCGCGCCCAGGCGGTTAGAGGCAAAATTGCCGTGCCTGCGCGCAAATTTAAGCGTGTCCAAAATTGTTACGGAAGGCATTTTAAGGCCCAAAAGAGCGAACTCGTTTTGTAAAAAAGAAATGTCAAAATCGGCGTTGTGACAGATTAAAACGCTGTTCTCAAACATATCCAAAAGCCTTGGCGCAATCTCGGCGAAAACGGGGCTTTGGGCCACCATTTCATTGGTGATGCCGTGTATGGCCGTAACAGCGGGAGATATGTAAATCTGCGGATTTATAAGGGTGCAAAACGTTTCCTCTCTGTTTGCGCCGCGGCTTTTTAGCAGCGCAATTTCGCATACCCTGCCGCCTTCAAGAGGGCTTAATCCCGTAGTTTCTGTGTCAAGGCAGATAAAAGAAGCCTCGTCAATCAAAGTTTTCATAAATTTATAACCGCCTTTGTAAGCAGGCTGAAAGATACCGTCAAAATCAAACTTAAGAGGGAGCGCAGAGGATAATCCTCAATGATTTTCCTTCTAATGGGGGTAAATATAAAGATAATCCACGCGGCCGCCAGCAGATAGCCGATATACGAAGGCAGTAAGATGGACAAGTATAAGAGAAGGCGCGAGAGCATCGTTATATAGCGTTCGTCAAAAATAGGATAGGCTTCTTTGGAAAAATCTCTCGCGATAAGATGTATAAGAACCATAAAACCGTAAGTTACCACTAAGGCGCCGTTTACGATTATAAGCAGTTTGTCTGCGCCGAAAAAATTGCCGCCGTAGACGGGCAGTATCGGGAAAACGAGAAATAAAATTAAAATTTCAATGAGCTGCCACGCCGTAAATAAAAAAGCGTTGCAGCCCTTTACTTCCATTACGTCGGATTTATCTATTTTGTCGCAGAGCATATGAAACAGCGTTAAAAGCGTTACGGCGTTAAAACCGTTGAAATAAATGCCCCAGAGGCTAAACCAGTCCATTTTAAGATACGGCAAAAGGCAGATTACCAGACAAAATAAATAAATTGCGCCGTGCGTTAAAACGCCGTAAAAACGAGTGCTCTTTTTGAGGTCGTAAATCTTATCGGTGTGCAGCACAAAATCGGCAAGAAAATGGGCAAGAAGCAGACGCCAGAAAACCGTCATTTTTCAGCCTCCGTTCCGCCGTCGCGCGTTTCGTCCTCTTCGGGGATATCGGCGCCGGATATTTCCGATACGCCTTCTGCGGCTTCCAAAGGCAGGGTAAAAATTATCTGCGAGCCTTTATTTTTCCCTTCGCTTTGGGCCTCTATAGTCCCCTTATGGGCCCAGATTATCTGGCGCGCTATCGTAAGGCCCATGCCGTAGCCTTTTACTTTAATGTCGCTTTGATGATATTTTTCAAAAATTTTCTTAAGTTCGTCTTGCTTTATGCCAAGGCCGCTGTCTTTAACGGATATTATATGGTATTTGTCGTCGCGGGAGTAATTTATTTCTATACCGCCCTCATCGGTAAATTTAATAGCGTTTGAAATAAGATTTGAAAACACCTGTGCTATCAGAAACTCGTCGCCGAAAATTATTACGTCCTGCGGGATATTGTTCTTTGCGTAAATATTTTTGCGCTGGGCCAAAGGCAGCAGCGTTTGTAAAACGCGCGCGCAGACAGAAGATAAATCAAAATCCTTGCGGTTTAACTGCAAGACGCCCCTTTCCAGTTTTGAAATATCCAAAATATTTTCAACAAGGCCGGTGAGCGTCGTAACGGAAGTGTTCATTGCCTGCAGAGTTTTGGCAAACTGCTCTTTTTCGCCGCTTATCTTGCCGTCTTCCAACACCATAAGATAGGCCTGCAAACCCAAAAGCGGCGCGCGTAAATCGTGGGCGACGGCGTTAAAAATATTATTTTTCATCTCGTTTGTTTTATATTCTTCGGTAATATCCCTTAGAACGATGATGGCGACAGGCGCTTCCTTCGCGGGGCGGAAAATTTCGTTTACCACCTCAAAATAACGCTTGCTGCCGTTGTCTTGACGGTGTTTTAAGACGCTGCCCTCGGGCGTTTTCATTAAATCTTTTAGATTGCTTTGCACAAGTTCTTCGGGCGTTTCTTCTGAGATTACAGTCTTTTCCAAATCCTCGCTCAGAGAGCCGCTTTCCAAGATATCCTGCGCCATTTTGTTCATAAAGAGGCTTTCGCCCTCAAGCGTGCACATAATAAGACCGTCGCGCATAAGGCGGGCAAGAAGGTCATTTTTCTTCTTCTCGTCAAGAAGTCTGTCCAACTGGACGGCCTGGTATTCGCTCAGGCGTTTTGCCATGGAATTAAACGCGTCTATCAAAATCCCAAAATCTTCCTGATACGACTGAGAGTTTATGTTTACGTCAAAATCGTTTTGTGATATCTTCTGGGCCGCCTTTGTCAGAGCTTCAACAGGTTCGCTTACCTCCTGGGAAAAAGATAAAGCCGCAAAGTAGGAAAGCGTCGTAGTGGCAAACACAAAAAACGCAATAAGCCAGCTTATTAAATTGATGGTGCGGTAAGCTTCTTTCTTATCCTGGAGGACTAAAACATAAGTGTCCGGCAAAGGGCTTTTTGCCCACGCGCCCACAAGTTTTTTGCCGCTCTCCGTTTTAAGCCCCGTTATAAAACGGCTGTCGTCCTTGAGCGTTAAGGCCACGGCCCGCTCGTCTAAGGCGGGCGCAGGCGTATCGTTATAGTTAAGAATTTTGCCCGAGGAATCCGCAAAATACAAAGCCATATCCTGCGGACTGCCTTTGCGCGTGGTAAGTTTATCCCAAATGCCGTAAACGTTAATAAGGGCAAATAGAAATTTGCCGTCCTGCGAGGGATAGACTACTTCCACAACCGGAATAGGCAGCGCCTCCCCCGAAATATCGCTTAAAGCTATTTGGCGCGGCTGAAGGTTTTTAAGGGCAGCGTCGGCGGATAAGTCTATGGCGTTTATCACAGAAGAAACATCCTGCGGCGCGCTGCGCAGATACTCTTTGCCCTGAGCGTCAAGCAGAGCCAGAAAAATAAAATCGGGATTGGTGGCGCGCGCTTCGTCCAAACGGAAACGCGCCATATCTTCGGTAAATTGGGAATCTTTTTTTGTTATATCGTCAATAAAACTGAAGCGCAGCGAAATATCTTCCACGTTCTGCTGCAAAAAACGCGCCGCTATCTGCGCCACGTTGTAATAGCCCGCGAGGATTTCCTTTTTGTTATGGCTTTGATAATAAAACAGAAAAACCGCCGTCGCAAAAAGCGGCGTTACTATTACCAAAATAAATAATTTGAAAAGCCTTGAAAATAAGGTCATTTACTTTACTTCCCGCAAAGTTTTATCTTCGGCCGTTTCTTTTGACGCCGTTGCCTTTTCTTCTTTTGCTTTGGCCGTTTTGGCTTTGCTTTTTATTTTTGCCGCCTTCTTTTTTACCGCAGTTTGCGCGGGGACGTTTTCCCGCAGCTTTTGGAGCGAGGACGGGCTCAAAATATCCTCGGCCCTTAAGTCGGCCGTTTTTTGTTTCTGTTTCTTTCTTTCCGCCAGGTTCTGTTTTAATTCTTTTATCTTCTGCTCCTGGCGTTCAAGGCGCTGCTCGGTCTTTTTTATGGCAAGCTCTTCCTCGGCCAGGGCTTTGGCGCGCACTTCTTTTTTAAGGGAGGGCTTTTCCCGTTCGGGCGCGTTGTCGTACTCAAGAGCGAGGGTTTTTATATCGTCGTCTTCCTCAAGAATATCAAAAACTTTTTGCGCTTTGGGCGTAAACTGCTTTGTGATATTATCCAGCGTTTTTGAGCTTTGCCCTTCGCAGAAAACAAGCGCGGGCAAAAGCAGAAATAAGGTCGCGGCCGTAAAACGTTTCATAACTATTTATCCTCCGCGCGGGCTTGCGAAAACCCCTGTGCCCTAAGAAGGCAGGAATCGCAGACGCCGCAGGGCTTTTTGCCGCCTTTATAGCAGCTCCACGTCACGGCGAAAGGCACGCCGAGCTTAAGCCCCAGACGCACTATCTGCGCTTTTGTCATATGCAAAAGCGGGGTAAGTATTTTTATTTTTTTGCCTTCAACGCCGCATTTTGTGCCCGCTAAAACCGCCTTGTTAAGAGGGGCGTAAAACTGCGGTCTGCAATCGGGATATCCGGAATAATCTATGGCGTTTGCGCCCAAAATTACAGTTTGCGCGCCGCGCGCCTCGGCAAGAGAAACGCCCAAAGCCGCAAAAATCAAATTGCGCGCGGGGACGTAAGTGGAAGGGATATGCCCGTCCTTTATCTTGCTTAAATTCTGCGAGGGCAGCTTTTTGTTTCCCACAAGGGAAGTCGCCCCCTCCAGCCAGACGAGCGGCAGCTTTATTTCAATAAGTTCCACGTCGAGCCTTTTGCATATCTCTCTTGCGCTTTGTGTTTCCCTTTTATGCCGCTGACCGTAAAAAACGTTAAGCGCGATGCACTCGCAGCCTTTCTTTAACGCCCAGTAAAGGCACGTTGAGGAATCCAGCCCGCCCGAAAATAAAATCACCGCTTTTTTTGTTTCCAGCTTCTTCTTTGTCATTATGGGGCCCGTTTTACTTTACCGCCGCGTTCGTCTTTTTATTCCACAGCCGATTTGGCCTGCATCGCCGCTATTTTGGCGTAATCTTCAATAATTTTTGCGTCCTGCTCGTTTAAGTCGTCAAGAAATTTGACCAAATATCCCCCCACCGTAACGGGATATGAGGAAGGTTCCGCATTTTCCACATACTGATTTATAATGACCGCCTGAGCCCCTTTTTTTGCCGATAATTTTTTAATACGCTCTATGGCGTCAAAAACAGCTTTAGGATCACTAGGCAGATTTTGTATGCGCAGAAGACCTATGGGCGCCCAAGGGCGTTTGATTTCGTCCCTTTGGGTGTAAACGGGCATTTGAGAGGCGTCTTTTTCCTGTATTCTGATTGATAGATTTTGCGGGCCTATGGGTATATAACTGTCCGAACCTATCATCGTGGCGCAGCCTAAGGCAAATGCCGCAAATAATATTGCAAAAGATATTTTACTGTTTCCCATTTTCTGTCTCCTTTTTATCTGTCGTCCAGGTTCCTAATTTTTTTTTAAGCTTAAGCATTTTTTGCCTCGCAGTCGGCGCGCTGTTGCCGCTTAACGTTTTACCGCGGGATATCTTTTGTGCTGCAAGCTGGCCGCAGGCCGCCGCTATATCGGAGCCCATACTCTTCCTTATAGTACATGGGATATGCATAGCGTTAAGCGCGGCGGCAAAATCTTTTACGGTTTTTTCGTCCGTATCGGCGGAGTTTTTGCCTGCCGTCGGGTTGCAGGCTATCAAATTTACGTGGATAAGGTAATTATCCTTTATTGCGCTTATCCATTTGCCCAGCTTACGAACATGCGCGGGGAAATTGTTTAGCCCCTTTATAACAGTGTACTCAATAAAGACTTCCCTGCCGGTGCGCGCTATATATTCTTCCAGTTTCTTTTGCAGAGTTTCCAAATTGTATTTTTTGTTTATGGGCATAAGGCGCGAGCGTTCCTCATCGTCTGCATTATGCAGGGATAAAGCCAAGTTCACCTGCGGCAAATCCTGCGCCAAATTAAAAAATTTGTCCGCCACGCCGGCCGTTGATACGGAAATATGCCGCGCGCCTATTCCCAAATAGTCGGGATTCATCAAATCTTTAACAGCCTCCACCACGTTTTGATAGTTCAGCAGCGGCTCCCCCATACCCATAAAAACTATATTTGAAATCCTGGCGTCCGCCCCGTCTTTATGCAAAAACTGATGCCAGAAAAGAGCCTGGTCAAAAATTTCTTCCGCCGTCAGATTACGCCTGAAACCTAAGGCGCCCGTCGCGCAAAAAGTGCACCCCAGGGGGCAGCCCGCCTGAGAAGATAAGCAAACGCTCCACGTCTTTGCCGCGCGCATAAGCACGGTTTCAATAAGATAGCCGTCCCTTAGGCGCAAAAGAGCCTTAAAAGTTAAGTCTTCGCGCGAACGTTGGACAAGAACTTCCTTAAAAGATAATATCGCGCCCGTTTGCTCAAGAGCTTTGCGCAGGTTTTCGGGAAGGTTTTTCGCCTGTTCCCACTTTTCTATGCCGCGGGCGAACAAAGCTTCGCGCGCCTGCGCAATACGGTAAGAAGGCAGGTTTTGTTTCTTTATAAAATCTTTTATCAGCTCAAAGCGCATATAGTATATAGTTTAGCAAATTTTGCCGCGCGAGCGATGAAAGACAAACGGTCAAAAGCCTCTCTCCTGTTTAATAATGCAAAAAATCGGAAAAAATTGTATTATATGGATATGAAGAAACCAATCTTTATTATGCTTGGTGCGTTTGCCGTCTATATCGGGGGTTTGTATATATTTACGGAACGCTATCATTTTAATATTTTTACCGCCGGTATTAACTCGGCGGAGGTGGCTGATATTTCGGATACTAAAAGCGGCAAGTTTAATCCTCTGCCGTTGGTAGCCCCCGTAGTGCGAAAAGAAAATCCGGAAATTAAAATAACGCCTAAGCCTTCGCAGGAAGAAAATTTACCCGCGCTTGAAACGACGGAAGAAAATAACGTTTCTCTTCCCCCCGCGGAGAATTTGACTCCCGCCGCAACGGAAGAAATTCTGCCCGCCGCAGATGTTCGTACCGAAACGGCGGTTCCCGTTTCGTCGGCCCCCGCGCCGGCGGAGGCTGCTGCCCCCGCGGAGGCGCAAAGCGCCCCTTCCGTCGCGGCCGAACCCGAATCCGCAGTTGTTGAAGAGCAGGCAAAACCCGAACCTCCAAAACCAGAGGCAGCAAAAGAGCCTGCTTCTGCCGCAGCTTCGGACAATAATCCCGAGAGAGAAAATAAACCCGCCGTAACCCGCAGAAAAATAATTGAACCGCAAAAAATAGGCGACGGGGAAGATGAATCCATAGTCTATATAGAGCCGCCCGCGCCCGCCCCGGTTAAAAAAGCCGCGGCTAAGAAAAAGGCTTCCGCGCCCAAGAAAGAAGTTGTAAAGAAAGTGGAAGTGAAAGCTTCCCAAACTGCCGAGCAAAAACCCGAAGAGCCTAAAGGGCCGCAAACCCTATCCGAAGCGGATTTGGTGGATATTATGACATTGCCTGTCAAGCCTTTCCTTGATATGCGCTACGCAACGGCCGATAATTTTATGGGCGAACAGTTATATCCCGCCAATAAGTGCTATCTGAAACGTAATGCGGCAAATGCGCTTATGCGCGCTTTAATGTACGCAAGCGAGGCGGAAGTGCCTTTTTCCCTTTGCGTTTATGATTGTTACAGGCCGCTTTCCGTACAAAAGCGTATGTGGGCTAAAATGCCTAACTCCGGCTATGTGTCAAGCCCTTCAACGGGATCTAATCATAATCGCGGCACGGCCGTTGATTTGGGCCCCTGCAGCTTAGATGGAAACCCCCTCCCCGCCCCTACGGATTTTGACGAGTTTATACCCGCCGCCTCAGCCGACGCAGGTTCAAATGTGGTAGCCCCTGCCGCCCTGAAGAACAGGGAGGCTCTGCAGGAAATTATGAAGAAAGCAGGCTTCTCAACAATTAAAAAAGAATGGTGGCATTTTGACTTCAGAGGAGCGGAAAACTATCCAGTCCTTGATATCCCCTTTGACAAACCTTAAACTTAAGGACACCTATAAATTTTTGCTCACTCCGATAATTAGTTTCATTTGCAAACAAAATCCCGAAGATTATTCTAATCTTCGGGATTTTGTTATGCCGTAAAACGTTTGCGGTCCGCTTTGCGTTATTTGTGTAAATTGCAAAAGCTTATTGCCGATATGCCGGCTTTTGCGCCGCTGCCCGCGGCTACTATGGCCTGACGGAAGACTTCTTCCGTGCAATCTCCCGCGGCAAACACGCCTTCAACGGAAGTTTTGCATTCGGCGTTTACTTTGACGCAGCCGGAAGGCAAAAGCTCAACTGGACTGTTCTTAAGAAATTCCGTATGCGGCGCTGCGCCTATGGCCACAAAAACGCCTTGAACTTCTATGTCTTTAAGCGCGCCGTCGTTAACGTTTTTGACGCTGAGGCCGCTTAAAAGACCTTCTTTATCGCCTTTAAGCGCGCTGACTACGGAAGATAAAACAAATTCTATTTTGGGATTTGCCTTAGCTTTTTCAACGGTAGTCTGATCTGCGCGGAAAGCGTCCCTGCGGTGTATAAGATAAACTTTAGGGCAAAAATTTGTCAGAAATAAAGCGTCTTCAAAAGCCGTGTTGCCACCGCCGACTACGGCAACCGTTTTGCCTTTGAAAAAGAATCCGTCGCAGGTGGCGCAGGCGCTTACTCCCTTGCTGCGGAATTTATATTCCTCCGCCAGGCCAAGCCAGCGCGCGCGCGAGCCCGTTGCGATTATAATCGCGGTGCCCTGGTACTCCGCGCCGCTTTGCGTCTTCAGAACGAAAGGGCTTTTAGCGTTTTGTATGCTTTGTACCGTTTCGGATAATATTTTTGCGCCAAGACGTTTGCACTGTTTATGCATGGCGTCCATAAGCTCAAAACCGCTTACGGGGTTTTCAAAACCTGGGTAGTTTTCTATATCGTTAGTCTGCAAAAGCTGGCCGCCGGCAACCGGCCCGCCGAACATTAAAGTGCTCAATCCCGCGCGCAAAGTGTATAAAGCCGCGCTGCAGGCCGAGGGCCCCGCGCCTATTATGAGGATATCGGCTTTGGTCATCTTATATCTCCTTTGTCTAAATATTTTTGCATTTCTTTTAGCATTTTCTTAAAAAGTTCCGAAGGGAAGCCGACAACGTTGTCATACTCCCCGCGTATGCGTTCTATAAAATAATCTTCTTTGTCCTGCATGGCGTAGGCGCCAGCTTTATCCATATGCCTGCCAGCAAGGTCTTTAAGCTGGGCCTCGCTCAAACGCCGCGCCTTACAGGCCGTAACGTCGTAGCCGCAGACTGCCGCTTTGCGCTTGAGGCAGATAAGCGCAAGCCCGCTGTATACCTTCTGCCAAGAGCCGTTTTCCATACGCAGGATTTTAAGCGCGTCGGCTTTGCTTTTGGGCTTGCCCAAAACGCGGCCTTTGCAGTAGACAATAGTATCTCCCCCTATAACCACGGCGTCGGGATATAAACGGGCCACGTCAAAAGCTTTCTTAAAAGCCAAATCTTTAACTATGAGATGAGGACGGCGAAAAGAACATCTTTCCTTTGCCGCGGAGGACACCGCATCAAATTTATAGCCAAGCTTTGTTAAAATCTCCCTACGGCGCGGGGAGGAAGACGCAAGAATAAATCTCATAATAAACCGCTGTAAAAATATATTAAATCAGACTGAGAAAGCTATTTCTTCATAAGATAACTTACCACAAAATATGAAGCCAACAGCCCCAAAACCCCGCAAACGTTGAAATTAAAACTGAGCGCGTGCAGGCCGATATCGTAAACCGTAACAAGCGGGCCCACGGCGTCAGAAGGCAGAACGGCTACGAAGAGCTTCTCAAAGCCATAGCCCGCAATGGCAGCCAAAATAAAAAATATTACTACGAAAATAACGCTTTTAACGCCTTTCATAAAATTATCCCCTTATATATATTACCTATATATTATAGGTAATAAGGAGCCTGCCGCAAAAGAGCCGCAAAGCGCGGACGCAAAAAATCAGTGTACGTCTTCGTGAGAAGCCTGGCACTGAATGCAATAACGCGCAAAGGGTAAAGCCAAAATTCTTTTTTTGGGTATCGGCGCGCGGCAATACTCGCAGGTGCCGTAAATGCCTTTGTTTATTCTTCTTAAGGCAGCTTCAATCTGATCAAGCAGGCTTTGCGCGTTGCCGTTAAGTTCAAAAAGCACTTCTTTATCAAGACTTTGAGCGGCGCTGTCGGCTTCGTCCCCGACTTCGGCCTCGGGCATCTCGGTTTCCTTTTTAGTCTTAATCCTTTTTTGAACTTCATCACGCATCTTAAGCAACATTTTTTCAATGTCTTTTATTTCTTTTTCACTCAGCGTGTCTGCTTCGGCTTTAGGTTGTTTTTTTTGCGTGTTCTTCATAAAAACATACACCTTCCCATAAAAAATAAAAACGGGGTTACCGTTTTATCTGTCTAATGTAGCATATTTGCGGGCAAAAAGTAAAGCCGCAAAAATGCCGCGAAAACGTACTTAAACTAAAATAAATGCAGGGCCTTTTGCAAGGCCCTGCATCAGAACCCTCCGGGGGGTAATTTCGGAAAGTTCTATGAGGGTAAAACTTAATTTTTGTTAGAAAAAAATAAAAGCAGCTTTATACCGCTTCTAAAAGTAATATAACTAAATCAAAGGGAAATGTCAACTCCTTTATAATTTTCCGCCGTCTGCCGTTGGGCGCTTTCCAAAACAAAACGCCGTTGTAAGGAAACGCCCTTTTTTGCTACAATATAAATGTTAGGAAGACCTTACTTTTTTTAAGGCCTCTTTTTATTTTATGACAAACGAACTTATACAAATCAAAAAGAAACTTACCGAACTTAAAAAAGATTCCCGCGGGATTGTGATATCCCTTTTGCATAAAGATTCCCATAAACGTCAAAAACTTAACGCTATGGGCATACATAAGGGAACTCGGGTTATAAGAAAAAACTCCTCTTATCCGATAGTCATTGACGCCGACGGCGTTGAAATGGTGCTGGGCAAAGAACTCGCGCAGGATATCCTGCTTATGACAGACCAGAAAACAATTTTCCTCCTTGGCAACCCTAATGTGGGCAAGAGCACTTTGTTCTCCCGCATAACCGGCGTTAAGACGGACGCTTCCAATTACCCCGGCACTACCGTCGCGCTCTTAAGCGGAGAAGCTAAAATAAATAAGAACTTTTACACCGTCTACGATTTGCCCGGCATTTACAGTTTAGAGGAGGATTGCAAAGCCGGGCAGGAGGCCTGCTTTTTGCTGAAAAACAAGCCTTACGACATTGCCCTCTATGTTATAGATTCCCAGCATTTGGAGCGCAATTTGTTCTTCGCCCTTGACGTTATAGCTTTGGGCAAACCGACGGTGGTTTTATTAAATAAATATGACGCGGCGCAAAAAAAAGGCGTTGACATTGACGCCGTCAGCCTTAGCCAAATGCTCGGCGTGCCAGTAGTAAAAATAAACGGATTGACGGGCAAAGGGCTTGAGGAGGCAGCGGCAATCATAGATAAAATAGTGTCCGGCAAAATTAAATACAAAGCGCCGCAAATCCCCGAAGATAATGATGAAAAATGGAAATTTATAGGTAAAATAAGCTCCCTCGCCCAGCATATTTACCGACGTAAACCTTCCCTCCTAGAGAAGACGGAGGATTTGGCCACAAACTCAATTTTGGCCCTGCCGCTTGCGCTTCTGGCTTTGGCTGCTTCGGTGCTGGCGGTTTTGTACTGCGGGGGATTTATTATGAACCTGCTCACCCCGCTTTACGAAAATTACTATCTGCCGTTTATGCAAAATATCTTTGGCTTTGCGCGCGATACTTTTGCGTGGAATATTTTGTTCGGCTCGGCTTCGCAAAGTTTGGCGCAGGGGCAGTTCGGCCTTCTTTCCGACGCCGTAAAAATAGCTTTTATTGACGTTATGCCTTATGTGTTTGCCTTTTACGCCGTGTTGGAATTTTTAAGCGATTTGGGTTACCTGCCGCGTATTGCAGTCCTGCTGGACAAGATGCTTCACAAACTCGGCCTGCACGGCTACAGCGCGATTCCGCTGCTTTTGGGGCTGGGGTGTAAAGTGCCGGCCGTTATGGCTGTTCGCATGCTTGAAACGCAGCGGCAGAAAATAATCGCGCTGGTTTTGATTTTGATTATGGCTCCCTGCATTTCCCAGACGGCTATTATGGTAAGCGTAGTCGCGCCTTACGGCCTTAAATATCTGTTTGCGGTTTTTGCCGTTATGTTTATAACAGGCGTAATTTGCGGCACGCTGTTAAATAAAATTCTGCCGGGCGATACAACGGACGTTTTTATGGAAATACCCTCCTGGCAGATGCCGCGTCCGCTGACTCTTGCAAGAAAAATAAACGCCCGCTTAAAAGAATATATCAAAGAGGCAGTGCCTTTTATTATGCTCGGTATTTTGATTACCTCTCTTGCGCAGGCCGCCGGACTCTTGACGCTGATTGCCAATATTTTCCAGTGGCCCGTAAAACATCTTTTGGGCCTGCCGCCAGAGAGCGTAAGCGCCGTGATACTGGGCTTTCTGCGCAAAGACGTTTCCATTGCGCTTCTTGCGCCTTTTGGCTTAAGCGCAAAGCAGATGATAGTGGCCTGCGTGTTTATGGCCATGTATCTGCCGTGCGTGGCTTCCTTCTTTGTAATAATTAAAGAAAACGGTTTCAAAAATACCGTAAAAATAGCCGCGCTTACCTTCTGCGCGGCCGTGTTTGCGGGAGCGGTATTAAACTTTATTTTGTAGAGTTTTGCACGGAAGTTTGCGTGCCGTTTGCGGACAAATCCCCCTGAGCGGAAGAAGACATCGCCGCGCGTATCCCAAAAAGCCCCAAGGCGGAAGCAAGCTGCATTGTGCTTTCGCTCGTCGGCAAAGTTTTGAGCCAGTTAAATAAGTCGGCGATGGTTGAGAGAGCCAGGCTCTGCTCTATATAGCCCATTAAGGCCTGCAGCAAAAGAATTGCGGCCGCAAGATATGTTTTCTTACCCTGCAAAAAACTTCTTGCTTTATTTATAAAAGACAGTATTTTTGTTATCATTTTTTAATTCCTCTTATGTGTTTGTATATTTTTTAAGAGCGTTCTTTATGCGTTTTACGGTTTTTGCGGCATGCGCAGAAGAACGCTTTTTACTTCCTTCAAATCACTATAGATAAGCGCAGTCTGCGTTTCTATCTTACTTTGGGAAGAGTTTAGAACAGCAACAGTCTGCTCCAGCTTATCAAGGCGCTTTGGCGTTGTTATCGTTGAAGAAAGCCAAAGCGCAAAAGAAACGCCCGCCGTCAAAATAAAAATAATGTTCCTTATTAAAACGGAAAGATTATTTATTTCGTTCTGAGGAGGGATATTTGAAACGTTTTCCGCCGCGTTAAGCATATTTATACCTCCGTTAGATCAAGGCGCAAAGTCCAGCGCTCTAAGTCAAACTCAAGCCCTTCAACGCGCATTGCGCCCGTAAGTTTCCCCTCAAGATTTAAGTTTACGATATCGCCCAGTTCTAAATGCGGAATAAACTTAGTTATTACAACCGCCCGTTTTTTAAGCACGCTTATTTTGCCGTAAACCTCAGGCGCGCAGGCGCGCGCTAAGTTTGCGTTCTGCGGCAAAAGCAGATTGCCCGACGATAAAGAAAGTTCTTTTACGCCGTAACGGTCAATTTTATTGGGCCGCGCGGAGCCTAAAATTTCGTCGTCCACCGTTTCGCTGTATCCGCCGAAATTAATACTAAGACGGCTGTAAAGCTTATCGCTGCCGTCGCTTACGCTTTCCACCTCAAGCACATCGCTGCCCTCAAGAGTGTAAACCGCCGAGCCCGAGGTCCTTGCCTTAAAAATAAAAGCGCCTTCCGCGTCAAAACCTATTTGATAGCCGCTAAGCCGAGCAAGTTCCTCCATAACGTCAAGACAGGTCATAGACGCCGTATTAACGACGGAAATATTAACCCCGCTTGAAGTCCAGTTCATCTGCCATGAGTCAAGAGAAGGCGATGTCGTTTGCGCCGCATTGCTGCGGCCTTCCCATTTGAGCTGCAAATATCTGCCCGCCGAGGAAGGAGCCGCCCCGCTTGCAAGGCTTTGCCAAGCGCTCCAGGAGCTTTCTTGCGAGCTTTTGCTTCTTACGAAAGCCCCGCCGCTCCCGTCGTTAAGAGTTTGGGATAAGGAGAATGAACCCCACTCTATTAACTTTTCCCCCCCGTCTATAACGGGAGTAATGTAAGTGCCGACGGGAGCTGTGCTCCCAGTGCCCGTTGCGCTAAGAGGGCTGGCTTTCATATTATAAAGACGCAGGTTTACCACCTGATAGCTTCTGACAACCTGGTAAGAGCTCGCGGTATAAGTATTATCCGTGGCGACAATGCCGTGGTAACACCAGTCGCTCATGGCGGACGGAACGGTAAGTATTGTCCACAGGCGGAAATTGCCGCTCTCATCACGCGAAAGGCGGTACTTAAAATAACTGGCCGTGGAGGAAAAATAATATTCGTGCTCAGATATAATATTCATAACTCCGCCGTCTACCCTGTAAATGCGGTAGCATAAATCGTTGCCTATTTTATCCTGTACAAAACAATATCCGTTAAGCGTGCCGTAATAGGGCGTTGAGGCGATAAAATAATTAAATTGATATTCGGCGTTTACCCAGTTGCAGCTGGCCTCAGCCTCCCAAGTGCCGTAAGCCTGCGTGTTGGGCGCGCTTACCGCAGCGGAATTGGCGTAAGCATGGCCGCTTGTGATAACACTGTCGCCCGTCAAAATAAAATCCATCTCGTCAGGACGTTCCCTGATTGTCCAGGTTAAATTAGTTGATTCCAAAAAAGCAGACTGTAAAATTATGGAGCCGGAACTCTCCTGCGTATAGTACTTTTCCCCTTCGCTGAAATCCGTCATTGACGGCTGGGCAAAAGTATTGTCAATAGTGCCTTGAAGCTGTACTTCCTCTATTTCGCAGGAGGAACTTTCGCATAGCTGTGCCGTTTGCCGCGCTATCCATGACATACTTTTGTCCGTATGCCATCTGCGGTAAGTTATCCAAAGCGCTTCGCCCTCGTTAAGCGCGGCGTTAACTTTGATAAGCGCGCCGCTGTTATAACTGTTATAATCTGAAACCTGATAGTCGTTTTGCGCTTTCAGAAGAGTAGAATTTGCCGCCCCCTCGCTTAAAGCGCCTTTGCGAAGCGCAAGAACTTCCCCGACTGAAAATTTGGCGGTGCTAAACTGCGAACCGCTGTTTTGGGCAAGCAGCTCGTTTTCCTCCGTAATAGAAAGCCCCTGCGCGCTGTAAGATGACATTCTTGCAAGTTCCCCGCTGAGCGGAAATGAAACCGTTCTATCCTCCGTCTGATAAATGGGGGAAGATAAAATAAATCCGCGGAATATTTTTGTAAATTCCCGTCCTTGCGGCGTTTGCGCGCCGCCGTAAATTTCAACGCGGGAACCGTATAAAAACTTGCCGCCGCTTAAAAACCCTTCGGTATTGCTTTGGTCAAAAAAATTATCGGCGTTGCTTAAAGTAAGCGAAGCGTTTGCGCTGTTCCAGATGGAGTAACCTTCGTTGTCAAGCTTCCATTTTATCGGGCTTATTTCAAGGACCTTGCGCGTTACGTCAAGGGCGGCGGCTTCCCCGTAAGAGTTTTGTTCCGAAGACCAGACGCGCAAATAAAGCAGAACTTTCTTCGCGTAAATAACTTTTTGCGCCCCGAGGGCAGAACTCAAAGACGATGAAATTTGTTTCATTTTTCTATCTCTCCATAAGCTCCAAAGAAATTTCATAAAGTGCAAGAACGCGCCCCAAAATAACTTTCGCGGGACGCCTGAGTCCGTACTGAGATGACAGGGACATTTCATAAGCCCCGTAAAAAACACAGGTAAGAAAATCATTTTGCTTTAATAAAGCAAGCAGGCTGTTTTTCTTCTCTTTTGTAACATTGCTCAGCTTTACGGATAAGGCGTTTTTTGAAAATTCTTCCCAAAGCATTAAAGAGCCGTCTTCAAGATAATGATGGCCGCCCTTAAAGTAAATATCCTGCTCTAAGGAACTTAAAACGTCGTCTAACAGCAGCAGGCTATTGCAGACAATAAGCTCCTTGGCGTAACATAACTCCGAAGAGCCGCCGTAAACTATTCTTAAGATTTCAAAAGAAAGAGGAGCGTCAAATTTGATAAAAATATCCTCTCCCGCCTGCGTAAGCGTAAAGGCGGACAGTGAGGCGTAAGTTTCGTCTTCCGCGTCCGCTTTGTAAGAAAGCGTAAGCGAGCTCAGATTGCTGTTTTTAATAAGCAGCGCATCTGCCGGGACCGCGCCGTCAGATGCTATCTCTATATAGGCGTTCTGTTCCGCGGAATTTGCGCTTCGCCAGAGCTGCGCGCCGCCCTCAATAAGAAGCGCGCCCGCGTTATCCTGCGTTGAAGACGACGTTATTTGCGCCGCCGAAGTCACAAGGTTTGAAGAAAAAATTTCTATCGGTTTTATTTCGTTTGTCATAAAGAGCTTTCCCCGCTTTTTTGTTTGCCTATTTTGTAGCTTATCTTCGCCTGCTCCACCGCCCAGCTTACGCCGCGGCGCGCGGCTGAAGAAATATCTTCGCAGATTTTCTTGACGTCGCCGTCTAAAGCGCCGCTTACGTTAAGCGTTATCGGCGCGTTCACGGTAACGCTGTCTGCGCTTTGCGCGGCGGCGGCTTGCGCGCCCGAAGGCGATGAGGACGCCGATATCGCCGGCGCGCGGCTTTGCTTTATGGCCGAAACTACTTCCGGCGGCAAGACAAATTCCCCCTCATGAAGATAATAAGGCCCCGTTGAGCCTATTGGCCCGCCGCCGCGCCGCGAACCCAAAAGGCCGCTTAAAAGGCCGCCTGTTCCCCCAAAACCCAGCGAGCCGAAAATACCGCTTGCCGCTGCCTTAAGCGACATTTCCGTTAAAGAGGAAATAAAACTTGCCAATATGTTTGAAAATGTTTGTTTAGCAAGCGCTTCCATATCCAAAAATCCGCTTGAAGTAAAATCAAAAAAGCCGTTTAATTGGCTTTGCGCGCCCGAAAAACTCAGGCGTGCGGAAGATAAAAAGTTTTTTGAAAAATCGGAGCTTTGCTTGTTTAAGTCCGCATAAATACCTTCGGAAACAGAAGAGGTTTCCTTAAATTTATTTTGGGCGGCGTCAAAACCCCGAGGATCAAAAATGCTTGAGAGCTCTATAAAAAAAGTTCCTGCGCTGTCGTTCATTTGCTTATTCCTATATGTGATAAAATTGCCTCTTGGCCTTCGCCGCTTTCTTCCTTATCCGAAGATGCGCCGCAGGCCTTGCGGCAGGCCCATAAAAGCCAGTTAAAGCTGTGGGCTAAAATATATTCCGTAGAATATCCGTACGCAGCCGCGCAAAAAGCTACGGCGCTTGAAAGGGCGGCTGTTTGTTTGCGGCTTTCAAGGCCGTCGTAAAATTTAGGACTATAGTCTTAAAATCGTTAACTTCGCTTACCGCTTTGGCGACTGCGCTTAACTCAAGAACGGAAAGCTTCTCGGTCAAATTACTGACGTTCTTAAACGCGCCGCCGCTTAAAATATTCAATATCTCGTCGGCCTGCTGTGAGGAAGTTATCTCCAAAATCTTAAGTAAAATATTTGCCTGCCCTTCTTGGCCCGCAGGCCCGAAGGCAGCTATATCCCTGTGAAGGGCCCCTATTAAACGTCCCAGTTTAACGGCGGAGGCTATGCTTAAAGGGCGGATTTCTATATCTCGCCCCAAAGCCCTAACCTTAACGCTGCGCGGACAGAGGATGTCCATTTCGTTCATACCTTCTCCTTATATTTTTTTGTGGAATTTGGTTTTTGCCCGTCTGCGGGGGAATTGGCCCGCAGACGGAAAAGCGTAAAAAAAACTACGCCGCGCAAAGCGCTTGCGATAAATTAAGAAGCGCTGACATCTTCTATTTTGCCAAAACGCTTGGAGGCTTCTTTGGTCATATCGGCAAGGACGTCAAATTCCGCCTCAATTAAAGTTTCGCCGTCGCGTTTATAAACCTGGGAGGTTTTGCCCGTAGGACGGCAGCGCCAGAAAGTATATTTCCTGCTTGCGCCGTTTGGGCCTTTTACGTTGGCAAATAAAGTTTTAATCGGCGCGGCCGAAGATTTATCGCCAAACTCAAAGGAAGCCGCCTCCGCGCTTAACGCGCCGTAACCGAAGGCAAGAGCTATGTTTTGCAAAGTGGCTTCGGCAAGGGAAAACTTGATTTTGAGGCTTTCTTCCGTCGTAATTTTATTGACCGGGCTTAGAACCTGATCAACTTTGATGTCGTAAGAGGTTTCATCGTGCTCAATTGTGATGCCGCCTTTTATAAAGCCTAAATCCGAGGCGAGGTTTTCCGCCTCTCCGTATGCGGCGGCTTTTAACGTGCCTGTTGAGGCTACGCCTACTACTATGTTTGTCGGGGTGGACATAAATTAATCTCCTGTATATTGAAATTTGAATATAAAATTTAAGGCTCTGCTGTGGCGGCCCAGTTCGTCTATAAAATCATTGCCGCCGATCTTTTTGCAATAATAAATATTATTGCCTTGGGAAGGTATTTGCTGTTCCGTTAAATCCAAGAGGCCTGTTAAAAGGCGGCTTATTTCAACGGTTTTTGCAAAATTTTCCGACGTGATGACAAGGGTGAGAGATTCCTCGCTTAAAACCTCGTCGCTTGAGCCGCCGGGGTTGGAGGAACGGTATACTATGTAGGGCGCCCTTGAAGATATCCTTGCAAAATTAGGATAGATTTTGCTGTCATCTTCGCTTGCGCCGAGAGATAAAGAGAGGGCTTCGTCGCTTTTAAGATATGCGTATATATCTTCTAAAATCATAAGAATTTCTGACTCCTCATTTCTGCTGAAAGAAGCTGCTTTTGCTTTTGCAGGGCCGGTATTAAAAAAGGACGCGCCGCCATTTTGGAAGAGCCGTACTCAAGATATTTTGCGTAAAGCGCGGCGCGGCCTTTTATGCCGACTCTAAAACGCGCTTTTGCGCCGGAGGAAACCACTGAAGAAAAAATACTTTCTCTCAAAAGGCCGCTGTCTTTTCTGGGAGGTTCGCCCGCCAAAGAGCGGATTATTTTGCCGTCTTTTTTTTCTATCGGCACATTAAGCGCGTTTTGCACGTCGCTTAAAAGTATTTTAGCCGCATTTTGCAGCTTGACGCTTTGCGCGCCGGAAATATTTTTTGCCTTCTCGCGGAGTTTGGAGGAAAGTTCTTCCGCGCGGCAGGCGCAGGTAATATTAAACATCACTCGCACCTCCTAAGATAAAGGCAAAAATATTTGTCCGCGCCGCCCATATTGATTTTGCCGACGATATCATATGTCCTGTCTTCAAAATTAACGCGCATATCGCTTAATGCGCGGGAGTAAGAAAACGCACGCAGATATAAAGCCGCCTGCGCTTCCTCATAGGCGGGAGAGCCGTAACGCCGCTCGCTTACGCTGCGCGTTCTGAAACGGCAGGCAAGCGCGCTGTGAAGGCTTTGCCAGCTCTCAATACTTTGGCCCGCCGCGTCGCAGGCCCTTTGGCAATACTCAATATCGCAGGTTTTGTTTAACAGAGAATTAAAGCTCATAAATTTATCCTGCGGTAGCCTTCAAGTAAGGAGGCGACGTTTAGGGGAATAGGGCGCTCGTCGTAATAAGAAACGCTGTAGTCCCCCAGACTTTCGCCTTTTACGGAGCCGCTTTCCTGCGTTTGAAGGATATCGGCTATCCACTGCCAGACGGCAAGCTGTATGTTTTTGGGAACGCTTGCCGTATCCTGCGCAAGACCGCCGACATAAGTGGCTAGAACAATACCGCGCCAGCCGACGGATTTTTTGATGATGCCGTTATAATTATCGCAGCGGTAAGCGGTGGAAGAAACTTCAATGCCGTCCTGCAAAATCTCCGAAATTGAGATTACGGGATACTGCTCAAGCTGTAAATATTTTGTTTTAAGACCGTCAAAATCGTGCGGCTCCTGTGAAATCTCGCGCGCCACGATGAAGCGGCCCAAATATTTTTCCGCGGCGGCCGTGCAGGAGTCCAGCAGAACTTCAAGCAGAGCGTCTTTAGAATCGTCCGAAGAGGATATTTTAAGATATTCTTTTAGCGCTCCGACGGTGGTAGCGCGTAATGCGGTTTCATTTGTGCTCATAGGCCCTCTTTGCGGGCGGCGTTTTTTTGTAAAACGCCGCCGCGCTTAATTTAGATTTTATTTGAAAATAAGATAGCTGAACGCGCTGCCGAAAGTAATGTCAATTGACAAGGCTTGCGTAAAGCGCAGCCACGTTTGGTCCAGCATAAAGGCGGACTCAAGCGCGCTGTCCGAGGAGTTCCATGAAGCCGCGTCCTGCGATACTTTGACCGTCATATCCTCACGCGGGGAAATCAGCAGATTTTTGTTAAACCTGCCGAAAAACGCTATCGTCTGATCCCCGCCGCTTAAAACGCTTGCGCTGGTAACAACATTGGGGATTTGCGAACTTACGACGTAAGGCGTGTTCCAAATCGTAGCGGGATTGCCCAAAGAAGGCGGACACCAAATATAATTGCCGTGGCTGTCTTTAAGCTTCATAAGCTTGTTTAAGCCCGCGCGGGACAAAACGATTACGCCGTCTTTGGCCTCGGCTTCGTTAAGACTGAAGATAAGGTTTGCGATATCGTCAAAGTTAACGCTTTGCCCCGTCATATTGACGGAGTTTGCCCCCGCAGTATTCAAAATTCCGTTGAAAGGATCGGAACCAGATACGCTTCCCACAAGAGCCACCCTTTCAATCTCAAGGGCCATGGCTTCGGCGACAAGCTCCGATAAAAACTGCGTGAGGTTTATCGCGCTGTCGCGGATAAGTTCGTCGGTGCATTTTATGACGGTCGCAAGCACTTTTGCCGTCTGCTCAATTTGACCGAAGGTGGGGTTGCTAATGCCTTTTATGCCGTTTTCCGCAACCCAGCCGACTTGTAAATTGGTAAGCTGTTTGGGAATCTGGCGTTTCCACGAAGACATCGGCAGAATGTTTGCAATTTGCATAATAGGGCTGGCTTCGTTCATCAGGCGCACGACCTGAGTTGAAAATTCCGTCGGCACTAAATAACCGCCGCCGGTGCTGCCGGCGTTGCCTTCGGCAAGGACGGCTTTGAAGTCGTTTAAGACGGAATTGCGGTTTTTTGCGGCAAGAAGAAAATTCCTCATATTGCCGAATTTCCTGCCGTAATCGCTGGTCCAGGCGGCTTCGGGTTTGTTGCGGCCGCTGGTGTGAAATTTGGCAAATTTTTCCAAAATTTCATCTTCGCCGGAAGGTAAAACCGCTTTGCTCTGAGGCGCGCTTTCAGGGTGAAGTTTGCTAATTATATCTTCTATCATCTTTTCTGCTTTGTCTTTGCTGAGGCAGGTTTCAAGTTTGGAATCTAAATTTTTTCTTAACTCTTTTATGGAAGTCATTATTTCGTCCATTAGGATAGCTCCTTAGTTTGTGTGGAGGGCTGCGGAAGGTTTTTTACCCATAGAAAAAGAGCCGCAAACCCTTTGGTGGTTTGACGACTCTCCCTCAAGATGATACAACTGTATCAAATTATTTTTGCCTTGTCAATAAAAAATCACGGACAGTTTTTATGTCCGTGATTTTATAAAGCGGCGTTTGTTTGCCTTTAGTGCGAAAGGACGCCTTTTGCCCCGGCGTAATTCTTAAGACTTTCGGCAAGGGACGGGGGTATGGCTTTGTAAATCACGTCTATACAGGCGGAGTGCGTTATAATATTATCTTTGACATATTTTACTATGTAGGCTATATCCGCGTCCGTTATTTTGCCGTCATAAGTATAATTTTTGCCGCCGCAAACAATCGTTACGGGCTTTGCGCCGCAATCTTTTTGAACTATGACGGAAGCAATCTTTTCATAGGCGCGGGTTTCAAAAGCCGCATCAAAGAAAGCTTTGGCTTCGGGAGATACTGCGGAGGTTTCCTTAGCGGCTTTCTTCTCTTCAGCTTTGGCTTTTTTATGCTCTTCAAAATATTTGCCTAAAACCGCAAAGAAAGGAGCGTTCTCGTAGCCGCAATCCTTGCATATTCTTGAAGAAAAACTTTCTTTAACTCCGATGGCATCGTTTAATTCTTCTCTGGCGGCGGAAAGCTTTTTGCGCTCTTTGCCGCTTTTGATTAGGGCGACAATTAATGAGGGAGGCTCTTGCGCGTCCAGAAAAGGAGCGCTTGTCCTGCCTTCCTTCAAACGCGCGGCATGAGCCTTTTTCGCTTGGGCATCGTTTTGCTCCTTGTAATGCTTTTTGGGGGAAGTTCCGCGCCCTTCGGGGAATAAATGCTCGTGCTGGGCAAAATACTTTTCGGTGCCTTTCATTTCCGGGCCGCCCATAAAGGCCGGAGCTTTTTCTGTGCTCTTGGCTGCATCATCCGCTTTTGCGCTTTGCGCATAGACGGCAGTTGTCATACATAAGAGCGTGAGTACTGTTATCATCGTGTTCTTTGTGTTCATTTTTGTTTCCTCACTTTTATCCTTTTGGATAATTAAATTGTGTTTGGGCGCAAAACGCCTTGCCACATTTACATAGCGCTTCATTTTATTGCGCTAAAAAAACCTGCCCCCTTTTGGTCGGGAGCAGGTTTTTTTTACTTCTGAAATCTTTTATATCTTTTTTACCTTCCCGACCTCGCTTTTTCAAGCAACATAATAAAAAGGCTGTTAAGAATGTTCAGAAAGAACATCCCGCACATAAGGAGGTTAAAAAGGGATATATTAAAAGAAGAAAGCGATAAAACCCCGCCGCTTGTAACAGAGGCGTTATTATCATATAAATTTAACTTAAAAACATTCTGCATAGTTTCTCTCTTCTCAAAAATAAGCAATGATATAAAATTTATCAAAGTATGCAAACAGCCTTTAGGCCTATTTGCGTTTTTTTGTATAAAATCGCGGGCGTATAAAATAACCCGCGATTTTATATCAGAATTTTATTTACCCTGCTTGGCAGCCATGGTCAGCTGCGCATTAACGCTCTTTGCCACATTGAAAGCCAGCGCGCCTTTGTATCTGTTCATTATCACATTACAAAGTATTTGGCTATCCGCCTGGGGAGCGTGTAAATTAATATTCTTTTTGATGGAATAGAGCATATACATAACATCCTGCTCGGTAATCTGATTTTTATAAGAATATTCTTTACCGTCACAAACGGTTTTAACGGTTTTGCCCTCCTGGTTCATTACCAAAGAGGAAAGAGCGTTGTATTTGCCGTTTTTAAGCAAAACATCAATGAATTCTTTGGCGTCGGCGGCGATACTTGATAATTTCGCCCATTTGCGCTGTTCATTTTTTGCTTTTTGCTTGGCAAGAGAAGCAAATAAATTATCGCTTAAAGCCATAATTTTGCCTTCCCTTCCGCCGAAAGCCAGAGGGTTGTCCGAAATTTTTACGCCGCTCAAAACATTCTTGAAATTATTTTCCTCAGATACCAAGATCTTTGCCATATCGGGTATCGTAACTTTAGCGGCAGATTCCGCGGCTTGAGCCGCTTGCTTTTTGGCGTGCATTTTCTCGTAAGCCTGATAGCCGGCATTTACATACTTCATCTCGCGGCCGCTGAAAGGAATGTCAGTTAATTTCACAGACGATGTTTTAGCGGAAACTTTTTCGGCTTGAGCCGCTTGCTTTTTGGCGCGCATTTTCTCGTATGCGTAATAGCCGCCATTGACATATTTCATTTCGCGGCCGCCCATAATAATCGCTTCAGCCATAGAATTGCTTTTGGGGCTGAGAGAAGTCTTGGCAGATTTTGAAGACGTTTTTACTTCGGTAGTATTATTGGTCAAAACCTTTTTTTCCTTAAGGAGTTGCTTCATACCGAACCCTAAACTAACAGCTTTCATTTCCCTGCCGCTGTTTGCCATTGCCGACGCTAGGGAATAAACTCCTTTGGTGGCAGGCTGGTTATTTTCGCTCTTTGCTGACGTGCTCGTCACAGCGTTTTGCGCATAGACGAAGCCGGTCGTGAATAAGAGCGTGAGTACTGATATCACTACGTTTTTTGCTTTCATTTTGGTTTCCTCACAGTTCATTTATCCCCGAAGGGATTTTCTTGCGTTTCCGGCGCCTTTCCTTGCCATGACGCAAAATTACGGCCCCTTTTTTGCTGCTTAAAATCTTTTTTCTCAGACGAATACTGCTATAAAAAAACCTGCTCCCTCGTTTTCGTCGGGAGCAGGTTTTTACTTATAAAATCTTCTTATTTACCTTTACCTTCCCGACCTTGCATACTTAACCCACTTAAACATAAGAATGTCTTTAATAAACATCTTAAGCGTATGAGTCTTAAGGCAAGGCCTGAAGATATCGTAAATGGAACTGCCTAAATTTTCTTCAACAAAAAAATTAGAAAGCGCTAAAACGCCGTCGTTCATAACGGAGATATTTTCATCGGAAAAATTAAATGCAATTACGTTTTTCATAGCGTTCCTTTTTTAACTACAGATATATGATACAAAATTTTCCCGCGTTTGCATATGGATTTTTGACCTATATGCCGTTAGGCCTTTAGACCTATTTTACGAAGATAAAAAAGGAACGGTTTTATAAAAAATAAAACCGTTCCTTTACAAGAGCTAAAAAACTTTGTTACTTTTTATAACAATTTCTGCACTTGTAATGATTGTGCAAAAAGTGCTCCGCCTTTTCGCTGAGCGGCGCGCCCAGAAACTCTTTGTACAAAGTCTTAACGCCTTCGTTATGATGAGAACAGCGGACTTCCATGTGCTTATCCTCATTATAAAGACCTTTGGCGCGCGCTTTTCTGAGTTCGTCGGTAACGCCGTAAGGCTGGCCGCCGCCCGCAACACAGCCGCCTTCGCAGGCCATAACTTCTATGAACTGGTAAGGAGGTTCTTTGCCTTCGGCTTTGGCCTTTTTAATCTTATCCATTAATATCCCCACATTGCCCAACCCGTGCGCAATGGCAACTTTAACGTCAACTCCGCCGACGTTAACTTTAGCTTCTTTTATGCCTTTAAGCCCGCGGACTTTTTTGAAGTCAATATTCTTTGCGTCTTGGCCGGTAACAAGATAATGCGCAGTTCTTAAGGCCGCTTCCATAACGCCGCCCGTGGCGCCAAATATCGTGCCTGCGCCTGTGTACTGGGAAAGGATATCGTCGCCTTTCCTATCTTGCAGTTTGGAGAATTCTATGCCGGCCTGTTTTATCATTCTGGCAAGCTCGCGCGTGGTAAGAGAAACGTCCACGTCCTTATAACCGCTGCTTGACATATCTTCGCTGCGGCCGATTTCAAACTTCTTGGCCGTGCACGGCATTATGGATACCACAAAAATATCCTTGGGATCTATGTTATGCTTTTTTGCATAATAAGTCTTGGCAAGCACGCCGACCATTTCATGAGGAGATTTGGCGGAGGAAAAATTATCAATCAAATCTGCGTGATATTTCTCCAGATAGTCAACCCACGCGGGGCAGCAGCTCGTTATAAGAGGAAGCACGCCGCCCGTCGTAAGACGATGCTTAAGTTCGCTTGCTTCTTCCATAATGGTAAGGTCCGCGCCGGTGTTGGTGTCAAATACCGCGTCAAAGCCGATTTCGTACAAGGCCGAAATTAATTTGCCCGTAAGATTAGCGCCCACCGGATAGCCGAAAGCTTCGCCTATAGCCACCCTGACCGCCGGAGCAATCTGCACAACGCAATGTTTTTTTGTGTCCTGTAAAGCGTTCCAGACTTCCTGCGTGTCGTCCTGCTCCACAATCGCGCCGACGGGACAATGCGCCGAACACTGCCCGCAGTTTACGCAAGGGGAATCCTTAAGCTCAATATCGCCCGCCGGAGATAACTGCGTGTTAATGCCCCTGTGCAAAAAGGACAAAGCCCAGACATTTTGCATCTTCTGGCAGACTTGTACGCAGCGCCCGCATTGTATGCATTTGGAAGTGTCAATGCAGATGCCTTTGGCGCTGTTGTCTTTTTTGTGAGGGCGGGTACTAAGAATGTTAGGAAAATGATTTTCCCTTATGCCAAACTCCGCGCAGAGGCTTTGCAGTTCGCAATTCTGATTGCGGGCGCAGGTGAGGCAGTCCTGCGGGTGATTGGACATAATAAGTTCAAGCACTGTTCTGCGGACGGAAACCAGTTCCGGATCATGGGTTGTAACTTCCATGTTGGGCGTAACTTCCGTCGTGCAGGCGCGCAACATTTTGTTTAAGCCTTTGATTTTAACAATGCAAAGACCGCAGCCGCCCGAAGCTTCCAGGTCGGGGTGTTTGCAGAGCGTAGGAATTTTGATGTTCGCAAGACGCGCCGCGTCTAAAATAGAAGAGCCTTCTTTTACTTCTACGGTTTTTCCGTTAATAGTAACTTTAATCATATTTATATCCCGTTATTATCCTTTCTTTATCGCATTAAATTTGCAGGTGGCAAAACATTGGCCGCACTTAATGCATTTGCTTTGGTCAATGGCGTGCTTTTGCTTTACATCGCCGCTGATGGCCCCGACGGGGCATATCCTTTTACACATGCCGCAGCCAATGCATTTTTCGGTTATTGTGTAGGATATAAGCTTGGAACATTTGCCCGTGGGACAGCGTTTTTCTTTTATGTGAGCGTCATATTCGTCCTTAAAAAACTTAATTGTGGAAAGGACCGGATTGGGCGCCGTCTGCCCCAAAGCGCAGAGAGAAGCTTTCTTCATTGCGTTTGCTATCTCTTCTATCTTAAGCAAATCGCTTTCAACAGCCGTGCCTTCGGTAATCTTATTGAGCAGGTCCAGCATCTGCCTGCCCCCCACTCTGCACGGGGCGCATTTGCCGCAGGATTCGTCTACGCAGAACTCAAGATAAAATTTAGCGATATCCACCATACAGTCGGTTTCGTCCATAACGATTAAGCCGCCCGAACCCATAATTGAGCCTATTTCCTGCAAAGACTCATAGGTAATAGGCATATCAAAATGCTTCGGATCTATAACCCCGCCGGAAGGCCCTCCCGTTTGCACGGCTTTAACTTTATCGCCCTTAAGAGGACCGCCGCCAATGTCATAGACAACTTCGTTTATCGTAAGGCCCATGGGTATTTCTATCAAACCCGTGTTCTTGGCTTTGCCCGTCATGGCAAAAACTTTTGTGCCCGTGGATTTGCCCACGCCCATAGCCCCGTACCACGCGCCGCCTTTGGTCATTATATAGGGAACATTGGCCAATGTTTCCACGTTGTTAATTGTCGTAGGCTTGCCCCATAGACCTTTCTGCGCGGGGAAAGGCGGTTTGGGACGCGGAGTGCCGCGGTTGCCTTCTATGGAGGTAATCAAGGCTGTTTCTTCGCCGCAGACAAACGCGCCTGCGCCAAAGCGTATTTCCAAATCATAACTAAATCCGCTTCCTAAAATATTTTTGCCCAGAAGCCCTTTCTTGTAACAGGCGTCAATAGCTTTTTGCACGCGTTCAATGGCAAGCGGATATTCCGCCCTGATGTAAAATAAACCTTTGCTTGCGCCTATGGCAAAGCCCGCTATTATCATGCCTTCTACGACGGAATGCGGATTGCCCTCAAGCAAAGAACGGTCCATATAAGCGCCGGGATCGCCCTCGTCGCCGTTGCAAATCATATATTTTTGTTTGCTTTTTTCCTTGCGCGTCAAATCCCATTTAAGCCATGTGGGGAAACCCGCCCCCCCGCGCCCGCGAAGGCCGCTTGTCTTCATTTCGGCGATAACGCCTTCCTGCCCGACTTTCAGAGCTTTTGTAAGACCCGCGTAACCCCCGTGTCCCATATATTCGTTAATATCTTCGGGGTTGATTTTGCCGCAGTCGGCAAGTAAGATGCGGTGTTGTTTTTTATAAAAAGGAATATCCGCTAAAGTTTTGCAATGCGCGCCGTCAACGGGGTTTTGATATAAAAGCCTGTCAATAACCTCGCCTTTCATTACGGTTTTATCCATAATTTCCGAAACGTCGGCCGCTTTTACTTTGGTGTAAAAAATATCGCCCACGCTTACCAGCGGCCCCTGAGCGCAAAAACCCTGGCAGCCGCTTTTTGAAATATAGGTGGAGCCTTCCCTGCACTCTTTGGTAATTTCAACGCAAAAATCAAGTCCGCGTTTGCGGTATTCTTCTTTGAAAGCTTCGTAAACTTCAAGACTGCCTCCCGCTATGCAGCCGGTGCCGCCGCAGATTACAATTCTTTGTTTAATGTGGGAATAATTTTTATTAAAATCTTCTTTTACTGTATTTACGTCTGTAATTTTAGGCATTTTGTTCGTCTCCTTTAGTGGCTTCGTTTATGATGCCCTTGATGTCGGCCGGTTTAACCTGCCCATGTATTTTGCCGTTAATTGAAATTACCGGCGAAAGCCCGCAGCAGCCTATGCACCTTATAGCTGAAACGGAAAATTTCCCGTCGGCAGAAGTTTCTTTGTCTTTTACGCCGATGGTATTTTCAATCTCTTTAAGAAGCTCTGGCGAACCCTTTAAGTAACAAGCCGTGCCTGTGCATACCGAAATCTGGTATTTCGCGGGCGGCGTAAGTTTGAAAAAATGATAAAAAGTCAAAACCTCATAAATCTTGGCAAGGGGTATTTTGGTTTCCCTTGAAATTTCCATCGCAATATCGCGCGGAATGTAACCGCAGCGGTTTTGCACGGAATGCAGCATCATAACAAGGCTGCCTTCCACATTTTTCCACTTATTTATTATCTTGCCGATGTCTTCCTGCAAGCCGGTGTTCTGCTCTGATGACATTATAACTCCTCCGTAATATTATAACGGCTAAATCTTGAGGACGCGCGCAAACAAGCCCTTGCGAGCGCCTTAAACCGTTTATTTATATATCTTTCCTTAAATCTCTTTCTACGCTGACTGGAACAGGCAGCTCTCCCAAAGCGGTGTCAAAATAAATAGTGCCGGCTATCTTATAGCGTATGGAAATGCTGTTCATCGTAACAAGCCCTGCTATGTTTTTGCCTATTTTGTTAAAAGGAAGATTAAGCGTCGCCGAAGCAAGCTGAGTCTGCAGAGGCTCTATCTGATATTTGCCGAAAGAAATATCGCTCATCTCCTTATCGTTTATATAAAATTTGCCTTCAAAGCGGCTCATTTTGGCGGTCGTGGTTTTGCTTTCGTTGGTGACTGCAAAAGCAACGTCCAAAGTAAGATCTCCAAGAGAAAAATCCGCCGTGTTAACATCGGCTAATGTATATTTGCAATTGACGGCCTGCACCGTTTCCTGCACGCTTGCGCAGGCACAGGGTATAAGCGTAAGAAAAACTATAAAAAAGAAATTCCTTATTGCGGTCATATCTATATTATAATATATTGCGAAGCATAAATCCTAGGGCCGAAGATACGCCGCGCAAAGCCCCTTTTTTGATAAAAAATCCCCCGTCTGAAACGGAGGATTTTTTTTGAGAAAATATTCGCGGCTTTTATTCCACCTTTACTATACTTTGCTGCTCCGAACTGCCTTTCTTTTGAGGCGTTTTATTGAATTTCTTGGGCCCCATAAGCTTTTGCAGCTCTTCCACCGGCATTGAAATGATGTTGCGCGCCTCTGTCGTGGTGGGTATCAGCTGGCTGTCTTTAATGTTGTAATTAAAACGGTAAACCTGGCTGTAGCCTTCGTTATTTTCGGGCATTTTTGCCGCGACCGAAAAATCCTCCGGATTAAAACCCTGGTCCAGCACCCACATAGGCCTTACTTTGGGATAGATGAGGTTTATCTTCTTCTCAAGCGTCAGCCCCCCGCCTAAATCGTAAGTTTTGACTTTTTGCAAAACAGCCGACCTGTCCATAGGCGAAACCGTCGTTTGCGCGCCGGCCGCCGCCGTGCTTGAAGACACCTGTTGAGCAGGCGCGGACGTTTGTGTCTGCTCAGAAGAAGTGGGAGTTTCTGTATTTTGTGCTGCCGAAGAAGCCGCGGGCGCTTTTTCTTCTATTTTCTTGCCCGTTACTTTTGCCGCTATCATGTGGATAGGGCTCTTGGTCGCCGACATTATGCCCATAGTGCTTAAAAACGCCACAAACAATAAAGCCACCACTATAAGCGCAAATACCGCCGAGAACATTTTAAGAACTTTGAAAACGCTTGTTTTCCCGTGGAGTTCGGCTATAGCCTCCTCAATGTTTGGCACGTTTGATAAAGGCACTTCGCCGGTTGCGCCGGGGACCATAGGCACCGTTTTAATAGCAGCAGGTTTTATCCTGCGGACATTACGCATATCCTCGCCGGCTTGCGCAACCTGAGGATTGGCCTTAATATCTATAATTTCCTGCGGAGGTTTGACCTCGGCTTCCTGATTTTCCGCAGACGCGCCGTTTGTTCCCACTACATAATCATCGTCTGCGACCGCGGGCGGGACATAATCTGAAATAATTGAAGTCGGCTGGTCTAAAAAAACCTCTTCAATATTAGTAGTAAAAGTTTTTAGAAATTTATCGTCTATTTCCTGCGCTTCGGCGAGGGCTTTTTCGTCAATTTCGTCGGAGGCTTCAAGTTCGGCAAAGCTCTTTATCCCTTCCTCTTTGAGAGAAGGAATCTTATCGGGTATTGCCCCGCGAAGTTCAACTTTATCATCATCATCTTCTTTTTCTTCCTCTTTTTTGGGAAGGGGCTTTGCCTCTTCCTTCTTTTCCGCAGACGGAGTTTCTTCCTTTTTCGGCAGAGGCTTTGTTTCGGCAGGTTTTTTATCTTCTTTCTTTTCGGAGAAAGGCTTTGGGGCTTCTTCGGGCATATCCTGCTTCTGCAAAGGAGATTCCTCAAGCTCAGGATACTCCTCTTCTTTGGGACCGGTTTCTTTGTCCGCAGCAAATTCTTCAAGGACGGATACTTCCTCCGCACTGTCCGATTTTTCTATTTCGCTGTTGTCTTCTTCTTCCGAAACGGCGGCCGCAGCACCCTTTGAAGACTTTTCTTCCTCCGCGGAGGGAACGGGAGTTTCTTCTTCTTTAATTTCCTCGGCAGGGGGAATTTGGCTTGGAATATCCGTCAAATCCGGCGCTTCTTCCTCTTTTGCGCTCCGTCGGTGGTCTTTCTTTGATGGCAAAATGTCTTCCGCTTCGTCATCGCCGGCAATATTTTTGATTTCAACTTCTTTTTTTGAAGCTTTTTCAGAAAAAGGTTTTTCGCCTTCTTCCGCCAATTTCATCAGGGTAATTTCCTGCGGCATTTCTTCTTTATGTTTGCCGTAGTCGCCCAAATGTTTTTCTTTTTTAGTATCTTTGACCGCTTGCTGCAGCTGCTCTTTGGCGTAAAGAGATTCTTCTACCTTTTTTTCCTCTATAGTTTGGGCGGAGGGCATCTTCTCTTCCGATACTTCCTGCACTTCCTCAATAATTTCGCCCTCGGGGACTTCGCTTTCATCTACGATTTCTTCCTCAATAACTTCCCCTTCGGGGACGTCGCTTTCTTCAATAATTTCCTCTTCTATAACCTTTTTGCCGTTTTTATATTTTTCAAGCTTGACGGGAACGGGCGTTTCCTCAATTTCTTCTACGGTAACGTCCTCGTCTTCCTGTATTTTTTTGGGAAAAGCTTTCTCTTTTTTATCAAATTTGCCCGTAAGATCAACGATATTGCCGCCCGTTTTCTTTCTGGTGACGGAAAAATGGTTTCTGTTCATTATCGTTGTGTTTATTGCGTTTTCTATTATGTTTTCGCTGCGGGCGCTTTGCTCGGAAACGTCCTCTTCAACCTTATCCATATCAATGTCTTCAACCGTTTCCGATATGGTGGGGACTTCTGCTTCAGCGGTAAGCTCCACAGGCACTGGAGCGGAGGAGTCTTCCTCTCCCTGGCCGCCGTAAAAATGCTTCTTTTTATTCCCTGCGGCGGATATATCTACTAAGGTGTCCTCGTCCATCATAAAGGGCTTTGGCATATTTTCTTTTGCCAAATCTTCGGGACGCTGCGCGTATTTCTTGGGGGATTTATACTGATCTTTGCCGCTAAGCTCGTCCCTTAAAGAAGCGTTTTCGTCTTGAAGGGCTGCAAGTTCCTTGCGCATGGACTGCAGCTCTTTGGTTAAAGCGCCAAGCTGGTCCAGCAATAAAACCTGTTGAGAATCCTGCTGAGGCGCAGGCTGCGGCGCCGGCGACGGATTCTGCTGAGGCGTAAACTGCTGTGCCGCAAAAGGATTTTGGCGCGCATATACCTGCTGCTGCGGCCCCTGATAATAGGGATTATACTGCGTCTGTTGCCCGAAGGGCATTCCGCTGAATTGCGTGTATTGGGGATATTGCTGATATTGGGGTTGAGGATACTGCTGGGGATATTGCTGTTGGGCATACTGGGTTTGATAGGCGCGGTTATCATAGGCATACGGCGCGCTTTGAGGAACCGGCGCAGGTTCCGCCGAAGAAGCCCCGAAATAAGGCCCAAGAACCGTGGAAGCTTCCACCCACTGCGGCTCTTGTCCGCTGGCGGCGTTTTCCGCGCAAATAAGAGTCTGCGCGGTCATACCCGGGAGGGAAGATAATTCCTCCTTAGTATAAGGCACGTCTGAAACTTGTTCGTTAATATAAACCCAATATCTCATTTTTCCCTCGCCAATGTTTTATGTGCTGTAATTATATAATTATATCAGAATATAGTCCAGCAAATTATAACCCGACTTCGGCCCCTCTTTTCAATACTAGCTTATTGTAGCATATTGACCACGCGCATAGCAGTATCCTGATGGTCTTTGGTTATGGAATAAAATCTTTCGTAGCCGTTGAGGAGGGCCTGATAGTCTATATCAGACTGGGAAGATAAATTTTGAATTATATATTCTATGCTGTTTTCCGCCGCGCCCCGCTGAAGCAAAGTAAGCCCTATGTCCCGCCACAGGGGACTTATGCGCCCGTTTAGTTCCCCCATGATAAGAGTCAGGGCATAGCAGTATTTGGCTTCGTCATCATTCCAGAAATCAAAAGATTTAAGAGAGGCGCGTATGATGGATAGGACTTCTTCCTTATCCTTAGTGCCTAAATAAGAGCGGAGAGCTTCATTTTCAAGAGGGCTGCCTAAATATTTTTGCGCGCTGCTTTCACAGCGAAAACGCGCCTGCGAAGACGCTTCTTTCATAGTCAGACGGTTAAGAAGAACTTTTAAGGCTATGTCGCCGTTTTCTTCTTTATAATCTTTGCATGGCAGAGCATTCAAAATTTCGTTAAATTTCGCCTTGACTTCCGCCGCGCTTAGCGCACCGTGATAGAGGGAGGTAAGCTCGTCCTCATACCCGCTGAAATTTTTTACCGCGCCCAAGGCGCGCATATATAAAATCTTATCCTTGCGCAAAGCGGATTTTTTTTGCGCTTCTCTGAAAACTTCGTCGCTCCCCTCGGTCATGACTTTTACCGCATATCCTAAATTCTCAAGAGGAGAACGGACAAAAGAAAGACGCTTTAAGATCATTTCAAAGGTGGAGACGATTTCTTCCGCCGACTGGTTGGGAAAATATTTGAAAGCTATCTTTTGCAGATCGTCGGCAAGAATGGGATATCTTAGCTTGCTTGCAATCTCGGCCGTGCTTTGAGCTTCTTCCTTAGTTATCTGAAACAAAACGGCGCGCGAAGTTAATGTATAATTAAGCTTTTCATTCTCGCTCATGGAGCTCAGCATATCAAAAATTTCCTCAAAATCCGTGCGCAGAGCGCGCGCGCCGTCTGCGCCGTAAGCCGAAAGGAAATCTTCGCAGACTAAAGAAGATATTTTTTTTGAAGAAAGCAACTCCTCGGCGAAAGCGCGGTTATCTTCGCGCACGCGGCGGTTTTTAACTTCGTTTTGTTTAAGCCCGTCCAGCATGGCGTTTATTACGGGAGAAGTTTGCTTCTCTTCAAAAGTTTCGGGCAGGGGCGCGCCGCTTATTTCTTTATATTCTTCCGAAAAAAGACGGGCAGAACCCAGGGACGCATAGGCGTTTAAGAGTGTTTGGGTGAAACTTGCGTCTAAAGAAAGAGCGGCGCACGCGCGCAGGCAGGCCTCTGCCGATTTTAAGACTTCTATTTTTCGCAGGGCCGCTTCGGGCGATTGTATAAAAAGCATCACGCTTATTAAAATATCGTCGGCCTTAACATTTGCGCAGTCAAAAAACTCTTTAAGTTCGTCCGCTTTTTTGCGCGCAGCCTCTTCGTTTGCGAAGATGAAGGAATTTTCAAGCTGATGCAAAAGATAAAAATCCGCACAAGGAAACAGAGGGGAAAGGTCCAAAACTTTCCGCTCATTTTCCTGACTTAAGATTAAAGTGTTTTCTTCCTTATCTAAAACACGCGCGTTTGTATCCATAAAAAGAGTTTAGCAAAATTTAGAGATATTTTTAAGGGCGTCTTCCATTTCATTCTTAAAAGGGCCCTCTTCTATATAAGGCAGATTCGCTTTTATATTTTCCGCGCAGATGCATACGCCGGCCTTAAGCAGACGCTTTGCACAGGCTATGTCCGATAAAATTATCGCCGCAATTTGGCCTTCAAAACTTTCAATTAAAGCAAGCGCCTCAAGAGCTTTGAGAGCGGTATCCCTGGGAACGCGGGCGGAATTTTCCACCGCTTCTTTAAGAGCCGTCTGTTTTTCCCTGCTCATGGAAGGGAGTTTTTTTGCGCGCACAACGCCTTCGTAAGCTTTTGCGTCCGATAAAGCCGCTTCGCATAAAGTTTCTTTATAAACCAAAAGTCCGTCCAAACGCTTATTTAAGTCTTTCTTCACATCTTCCGAAACTGTTTTCATTTTCATCGTGACAGAACAGGCCATCATGGCCAAAGCGACGCCCGTTGCCGCGCTTATTGCGCCGGCAGCCCCGCCCCCGGGAGTAGCGTTGGAGGAGGATATCCCATCTACAAAACTTATCGCGCCGTCGTACCAATTGATTACTTTTTCAAAATTATCCGTCATATTTTGCCGCTCTCCAATTCAGAATATTTTTTTATTTTACACATTTTTAGACGCTGTTCGTCAATACCCGTATGACTGAAAAATACATGTTCAATTGCGCTGGCCGGCATTATGTAGGAGCCTTTTTCTACCCCTTTGGGATCGTTTTGCAGACCAAGCCAGACCAGCCAAAGTTTAATGTCGCAAAAATCTTTAGTTTCAAGTTCGGCGGCGGCGCGTAAAATCCTTTCCCTGTCGTCAAGACTGCAGCCCGTCACAACCGCGCTGTGAAAGCCGTTCTCTTTGGCGGCGGTAATGTCGCGGTGGGTGTCGCCGATAACATAGACGTCGCCGGCGGCAAAAACAACGTCGTAAAACACGCTTGCGCGCCGCACGGCTGCGGCAATAAGCTTCGTCCTGTCTTGAGAATCCGCGCCAAATCCGCCTGTTTCAAAATATTTATCAAGCCCGAAAGGTTTAAGTTTTATCTTCGCGCATTCTTCAAAATTGCCCGTCGCAAGAGCCAATTTTACCCCCCCACTTTTGGCAAGGGTTTCCAAAAATTTCTTTGCCCCTTTTGCGGGTTTGCATTTCTTTGCTTTTATGCCCGAGGCGACCTCCAGGGGCAGCAGTTCGGCGTATCTTGCGCGCAGTTTTGCAAGCAAAGCCTTTGAAGGGGCTTTGCCACAGGCGCATTTGTAAAGATACGGCAGATTAAAAATATCGCTGCGGCCTACCATTTTGCTTTTTTCAAAAACCGCGTCTTTGCCGCAGGATTCTTTTACCGTCTGCAGCATAGAACACAGCCCCAAAGGACCGCCGTCTATTAAAGTGCCGTCAATATCAAAGAGAACAAGTTTCATTTTGCTTTTGCCTTCCTTATCACGCTTGTAACCATATACGCGCCGCTTAACGCCAAGATAAGCCCCGCCGTCTGATAAAAGCCGAATTTATCATATCCCGAAAAAACCGATATCAAATAGGTAAACGCGGGATAAGACAAGATAACCGCGGTAGCTTTTGAAAGGTCCATATTCCTTATTGCTTTATACCACGTCAAATTGCCCAAAACATAGTTTATTGCTCCAAAATAAATTAAAACCGTAACAGACTTATAGGAAAAAGTCATACCCGTATCCGCGCCGAAGAGATACAGCAAAAGCCATAAAGGCAGACACCAAAAAAAACTGAAAAGCGAACGGCCCGCCGTCAAAAAAGCCGGCGTTAAATCCGCGGGAAGCTTCTTTGCGGCAATGTGCGAAATCTGAAACATCCACACCGTGCCCAGAACAATTAAATCGCCTTTCCAGCGGACGGCAAAATTATCGTTGAACAACGTTAAAACTACTCCGCAGATTATTAACCCCGTGCCAAAAAGCTGTTTTGCGGTGGGCTTTTCATGCAGAAAAATAGCCGCTAAAATGAGAGAATAAATTGCTTCCGTCTGATTTAATATCGCGGAATTTGTGGGCGTAGTATAACGCAAAGCCAGAAGAATAAGTATATAAGGCAAAGCCGTGCCAAACAACCCTACCACCGCAAATTTTGCGAAAACGTCTTTCTTAAAAAAACGCCCCCAAAGTTTTTCTTTCGTAAGCCAACGCGCAAAAAATAAAACCGCTATAAATGTGCCGCACAAAAGCAAAGCTATCGGGCTAAGCACGCCGACGGCATATTTGCCGACGACGGGATAAAACGCTGTTATAAATAAAGAAAACCATAAAGACTGTACCGGTGTCATATAATATAAATTATATCAATTTATAACGCGCGGATTTGGATATTTAAGCCCAGGATAAACGCGGGCACCGGGACGGTAACTCTCTGCAGGGCTCAGTCGGGAACGGTATTTTCAAAGGCAAGCAGAATTTCGGCCACGTCAGAGGAGCTTTTTGCTTTAAGAAGACGCGCTTTTACAACTTCGTTGGAAGATAAGGCCGCAAGCTCTGCCAGCAATTTGAGCTGCGTCGCCGGCTCCTTAAAAGGCGTGATAATCATAAAAATAAGTTTTACCAGATTTTTATTTTCCGCAAATAAAATCCCTTTTTTTGAAATGCCCAAAGCCACCATGGGCGCGTTTAACACCGCAACGCGCGCATGCGGAAAGGCAACCCCTTTTGTAAGCGCGCAGCACATAAGCTTTTCCCTGTTAACGATAAATTCCCGCGCCTGCGGTTTGGAAAATACAGGGTTTTCTTTATGCAGGGAATCTAAAATTTCGTCAAAAGCGGCAAATTTCTCCGTCGCTTTTAAGTTCAAAATTGAAGCGTTGGGCAGGAAAAAATTGCTGAGCTGCATTATATTTGGTTTTTCGTACTCGTCCCTTATTTCGCCGACTAGTTCTTCCAAAACGTCTTCCAGCGTAACAAGGCCTTTTACGCTGCCGTCTGCCCCGCGCACAAAAGCCTGATGCTTGCGGTTTTTTTGGAATTCGCGCAGAGCAGCTTCCACGGGAGTATTCTCGTCCAAATTTAAGAGCGGGTAGGTATATTTCTCCTCAATAGGCTGGGAGGAAGCTTCGTTTAACGCCTCAAGGGACATTTCCTTTATAAGAACGTAATCTTTTGCGTCGTCAATAGTTTGGTCGTATAAAGGATAGCGGGAATATTTGCGCGCTTTGATAATGGCAAAATTCTCCTGCCAGGTATTGCCTTTTTTTATCGCAGATATTTTGGCGCGCGGCGTCATTATTTCTTTTACCAAAACCTGGTCAAAATCAAATAAATTTTCAAACATCATAAGGCGGCGCAGGGAGAATCGTCCCCCCTCCTGCGATTTGGCCAGCATCATGCGCAGCTCTTCCTGGGAGGCGGGCGCTTCCTCTGTATGCGGGTTGATGCCCAAATGTTCTAAAGTCTTATAAGCCGCGCTTACCAAAATCCTGCGGAAGAATTTGGTCGCCGCATAAAAATAATGAAGCGGCACTATTACCCAGAGCAAAGTTTTCTCGGGAAATTTAATGGAAAATAATTTGGGCACCTGCTCGCCGAAAACAACGTGAAGCGAAGTTATAATTAAAAAGGAAATCGCAAAAGCCAGCGTGTGGAAAAGGGCCGAAGGCAAAAACGGCACTATAAAAGGCAGCGCCCAGGATAAAAGTTTGCCGACGGAAGGCTCCCCCACCCAGCCAAGGGCAAGGCTGGTCATAGTTATGGCAATTTGTATGGAAGATAAATAATCGTCAATCTGATTGTGCGCGGCAAGCGCAAGCTTTTCTTTGTAACCGCCGTGTCTGGAAAGTTCAGCAAGGCGCGTGGATCGCACTTTAACCAAAGCAAACTCCGCCAGCACAAAAAATGCGTTTAGCAAAATTATGACTAAAGCTACAATAATAAAAAGTATGGTGGTCAGCATCGTTTTAATGATAGCAAAAAAGCGTCGTTAAATAAAGGCGGCCTAAAGTATAAAACTTTCCCTTCTTAAAAAAAGAAAGGCCGTATATCATAAGCGTCATATTACGCGTAAAATATACAGCCCGCAAAGTAATGCGCAGGGGGGGACTCGAACCCCCAAGCCGTAAGGCATGCGCCCCTCAAACGCACGCGTATACCAATTCCGCCACCTGCGCAGACAACCAAAGTAACGACATAAAAATTATACCAAATATTTTTATTTTCTACTAATCTCAGACGGTAATATCCCCCCGCCCGCGCAAATTAAAACCGCCGCCTTAAAAAAAGGCGGCGGTCAAATCCGTACGCTTAAGGAGGCTTACTGGCCCAAAGGCAGTTTGCCGCTTTGCGGCAGCTCGGACTGTTGAGCGGCGCCTTCCTGCGGGGCCTGCTGCGTCTGATGCAGGTTGGGCAAATTGGCGTTGTCAACAACGGAGCTCATGCCGCGTTTTGATACGTTTACCGTTAAGAATATTGAGGTAAACATTATAAAAACCGCCACGCCCGCCGTAAGTTTTGTAAGAAAAGTGGTTGCGCTGGGGCCGGCAAA
>JAEWSL010000035.1 GCA_023398295.1 Elusimicrobiota bacterium
GCACTACACTTTTAACACTCCCGAAGATAAACTTGTTTTTGACACGGGCCATCAGGCTTATGCACATAAAATACTGACGGGCAGGCTGGACAAATTTAATACGCTGCGCCAAAAAGGCGGGCTAAGCGGTTTTCTTAAAATATACGAATCGCCCTACGACACTTTTGGCGCGGGACACGCTTCAACGGCGCTTTCTGCCGCTTTGGGCATGGCAATAGCCAGAGATCAAAAAAAAGAAAATAACAAAGTCGTAGCCATAGTTTCTGACGGATGCATGACCGGCGGCCTTGCCTACGAAGCTTTGCAAAACGCGGGCCAGCTTAAAACGGATTTACTTGTAATTCTAAACGATAACCAGATGTTTATTTCAGAAAGAGTGGGCGCGCTGGGCTCCTTTTTAACAAAGCTTTTAACCGCAAAATACGTGCAGGCCGCGGGCACGGAGGCGGAAAAGATTTTCGGCAATATTGAATTTGCAAATAACGCGATGAAAATAGCAAAACGCGCAAGGGCAATTTTATTTTCGGGCGCGCTGTTTTCCGAAATGGGCTTTAAGTATTACGGGCCTGTTAACGGCAATAACGTAGGGGAGATGGTAAACGTCCTAAAACAGGTAAAAGGCGTGCGCGGGCCGGTTATTTTGCACGTCGTGACAAAAAAGGGCAAGGGCTATCCCCCCGCCGAACAAAAGCCTACAAAATATCACGGCCTTGGCATCTTTGACGCAGATACGGGCGAGACTATAGGCACCTCCGACAAAATAAGTTTTACAAAAGTATTTTCCCAGACAATAGTTAAACTTGCCGAGGAGGATGAAAAAATTTCCGCCGTTACCGCCGCCATGCCGGAGGGAACGGGCCTAAACGCTTTTAGGGAGAAATTCCCCTCCCGCTATTTTGACGTCGGCATAGCAGAAGAGCATGCGGCTACCTTCTCCGCCGGGCTTGCAACGCAGGGCATAAAGCCGATAGTGGCCATATATTCCTCTTTTTCGCAGCGCTGCTACGACCAGATACAGCAGGATATCTGCCTGCAAAACCTGCCTGTAGTGTTTGCTTTGGACAGGGCGGGCCTCGTCGGCGAAGACGGGCCCACGCATCACGGCGTTTTTGATTTAAGCCTCTTTAGGAATATCCCCAATATCATAATTGCCGCGCCAGCAGATGAGAACGAACTTCAGCATATGCTTAAGACCGCTTTTGCGGCAAACTGTCCTTTCATAGTAAGATATCCGCGCGGAAGCGGATTCGGCGTTGAAATGGACAAAGACCTCAAAACGCTGCCTTTGGGTAAGGGGGTTCGTCTTAAAAAAGGCAAAGACTTAAATATACTTGCCATAGGAAACCGTGTCCACCCAGCGTGTGAAGCCGCGCAAATCCTTAAAGAAAAAGGCTTGGACTGCGGCGTGGTAAATATGCGCTTTGCAAAACCGCTTGACGGCAGGATGATAAAAGATACGCTGGCGCTCTCTCCCAATTTAATTACCGTTGAAGATAACGCGCTTACAGGCGGTTTTGGCTCGGCCGTGGCGGAATATATCTGCGACGAGCATTTAGAGGCAAATATGCTCAGACTCGGCATAAAAGACGCTTTTGCGGAACACGCCAAACAAAAAGAATTATACGAAGACGCCGGTATCAGCGCGGAAAAAATAGCGCGCTCCGCCGAAAAATTTTTGGGAAAATAAACCGTTTGCAACTCGCGGCAATATGTGGAGGTTAACTTAAAAGTTCTATGGTAAAAAATAAATACACGCATAACTCCTACAAAAGAGCTTATGAAGATATAAAGTTTTTGAACAGCGATCCGGCCCGCCCCGCGCGCCTGCAGCTGGAACTGCTTAAACCAGAAGTGATTTTGCAGCAGGAGCATATAGAACGCGGCATAGTCTGCTTCGGAAGCGCGCGCGTAAGAGAAAAAGAAGTTATCGCCAAGGAAATAATCACGCTTGAAAAAAAATTAAAAAATAATCCCTCGGATAAGAAATTATCCGCAGAACTTAAAGAGGCGCTCGGTCTGCAAAAACTCGCCAAATACTATGACATCGCAAGAGAGTTTGGCCGCCTGACGGTGCAAAAAAGTAAAGGCCGGTTTGCCGTAATCACAGGCGGCGGCCCGGGCATTATGGAAGCCGCCAACAGAGGCGCCTTTGAAGCGGGAGGAAAAAGCATCGGCTTTAATATCACCCTGCCAAAAGAACAGCACCCAAACCCTTATATTACAAAAGGACTGGCGTTTTTGTTCCATTATTTTGCGATAAGGAAAATGCATCTTGTAATGCGCTCAAACGCGGTGGTGGCCTTCCCCGGCGGCTACGGCACTTTTGATGAAATGTTTGAAATACTTACCCTGGTGCAGACGGGCAAAAATTCCCCCATACCTATAATACTCGTGGGAAAAAAGTTTTGGAACGAGGTTTTTAATATCAACAAACTCCTAGACTACGGCGTTATATCCCATTCCGATACCTTCCATATAGTTGACAGCGCGCGGGAAGCCTGGGATATAATAGCAAAAGAATATAATATAAAGTAAATTCTTATCTTATACCGTGATAAAAAAACCCTTGCGTCTTAAACGCAAGGGTTTTTTATCGGAGAACACAAGCCGCTCTATAAGCTAAATACAAATTTTGGGGACAAAAAAGCGGCTTTCAGGAAAGCACCTTGTGGCCGCTTTTTACTTCAAATGCTTATTTCTTTTTAGCAACTTTTTTGGCAACCTTTTTTGCAGGTTTCTTTGCGACCTTTTTCGCAACCTTTTTGACAGCCTTTTTAGCACAAGGCTTCTTTGCAACTTTTTTCTTTGCAGGCATTTTAAGTTCTCCTATATCTTAAGGATATAACTTCAAGTTACTTCAAGGAAATAATACTACAAATATATAAAAAATGCAAGAGTTTTATAATAAATTTTTAATAAAAATTTTGCGCCTCCGTTGGTAAAATTTTGTTTTCAGGCAAAATAAAATAAATTCTACGACGATAAAATTTATTTTTATAAAATTTGCAAAATATTTTTTTTGAAAAAATTATTTGAAAAAATAAGTAAAAAAATATTGACAAAAAAAATTGCGCGCAAAAAAATAAAATATTTTGTTTGAAAAATTTATTATTTTTTTTGCGTAAAAATTTTTGCGCGGTATTTTTTTTGCTTCTTTTTCACGCAAAAAAAAACGCAGGTTGTTTTTTATTGTTCTTTTGTTTTTTTTTGCAAAAAAAAAACAAAAGAACGCGCGCAAACAATCGCATAAAACGCACGCAAAATTTTTACGCAAAAAAGCGGCGCGCTTAAAAATAAATTTTATAAACGCGCCGCTTCAAACAAAATATTTTTTACCTTAAAACGGCTTAAGAGCTGTTTTTTTACGGCATATTTTTGCCGCATATTCTTAAATCAGCCCGGGGTTCGCCGTTTATTTCACGCCTTGCCTCTTATTTTACTATAAGGACGGATTTGCCGTCTTCCTGTTTTGCGTTCGGATCGGGGACTTCCCTGCCGTCTACCACATACATATATCTGTATTCGCCTTCGCCTATGGTCAGGGTGGCGCTCCAAACGCCGTCTTTCTTTTTCAGCGGGACATGTTTGCGCATTGTAAATCCTCCCACTATGGCAACTTTCCCGCCTATGCCGTAATACTTAAAGGTAACTTTGCGCCATTTGCCGCTGCCGCTTATAAAAACGCTTTGCTTTTTGGACGTTTCCTTCTGCTTAACTTCTTTTTTCGCGGGAGAGGCAGAAGGCTCTTGCGCTTTTTTATCGTCCTCTTTGGCGGGTTTAGCCTCTTCTTTTTTTACCTCGGCTTCGGCTTTTTGCGGCTCGGACGCAGGCTTGACTGCTTCTGCCGAAGGCAGAGGCTGGGCGGGCTGTATATCTTCCACCAAGACTTCCTGCATAAATTCCTCTGCGGGTTTCACCGCAGACGGAGTGAAAAACGCTTTATAAATAAAGAAGCCAAAGACGCCCAAAGCGATAATATCTATTATAATAAGGAAAAGCCACATCTCTTTTGAGCTCTTTTGGGAGTTTTGGTTATCTTCTAAAATATCCTGCGACAAATCTTCCGCTTCAGGTTTCTGATTTTTTTGTGTCATAAGCCCTCTTAAAGTCTGATAAGCGGGCGAAGGGAATCGAACCCTCGTCTAAAGCTTGGGAAGCTTCCATTCTACCATTGAACCACGCCCGCATCGTATGTCTTTTATATATCAATTCTACTAAAAAGGCTTGATTTTTACAAATTTACCCGCCATAATATACTAGAATATCCATATGGGAATTATTGAATGCGTGCCCAATATTTCCGAGGGACGCAACCAAAAAATAATAAAAGAAATAACGCACGCCGTCGCAAAAACGCGCGGCGTGAAGCTTCTTGGCGTTGACAGCGGCTTAGACGTAAACCGCACGGTCATAACCTTCGTCGGGGACGCTGGGCCTGTGCAGGAGGCCGCTTTTAACTGCATTAAAAAGGCCTGCGAGCTTATTGATATGTCCAAACACAGCGGCAAGCATATCAGGCAGGGCTGCGTTGACGTATGCCCGTTTGTCCCCGCACACAAAAGCACAATGCGAAACTGTATAGAGGCGGCGCGCGCCGTAGGCGCAAGAGTCGGCGCGGAAATTGGCGCGCCCGTTTATCTTTACGGTCAGGCCGCGGAGGAAATTTCCCGCCAAAATCTATCTTTTCTGCGCAGCGGGCAGTATGAACATCTGGCCATAAAAATGCAAAACCTGCCGCCCGATTACGGCGCGCAGACTTTTGACGCGCTGGTCAAAAAAACCGGCGCAATATGCATAGGCGCGCGCGATTTTTTAATAGCTTTCAATATTAACGTTGACACCAAAGATTTGGACGCCGTAAAAAAACTTGCCGCAATTTTACGCGAAAGCGGCCCGCAAAGACGCGGCGGCGGCATCTTAAAAGCGGTAAAAGCCGTCGGCTGGTATATAGAGGAATACGGCAAATGCCAAATTTCAATGAATATAGAAGACTATAAAAAAAGTCCGCTTTACTTCGTCTATGAAACGGCAAAAACGGAAGCCAAAAAACTTAGTTTGAAAATAACCGGCTGCGAAATAATAGGCCTTGTGCCAAAAGACGCTATGCTTGAAACGGCAAAATTCTACCTCAATAGACAGGGCCGCATAACGCTGGGCATGGCGATGAAAGACATTATGCAAATTGTTACGGATAATCTTAACTTAAACGACGTATCGCCTTTTGACTATAAAGAAAAAGTTTTAGAAATAAAAATGAAAGAAACTTTATAAAAGCCGTTTGCGCGCGGTAAAGCAAATCCCGCTGACGAAACTTATTGACAAGCCGCCCCAATATGGCTAAAATAATTCTATGAAAACCAAATTCCCGCATATCTTATTATCGGCTGTCCTGCTTACTTTATTTTCCCTGCCCGCAAAAAGCGAGGTAAGCTTTATCAGCGTTACCTCCGAAGAGATAGAAGAAATTTCCGAGCCGCAAGAGCCGCCGACTTCCGACCAAACGCAAATGCCGCCCGCCCCGCCGCCTCAGTTTGAAGGCCAAAATCCGCCGCCGCCTCAGGATATGTCCCAAAATCCGCCGCCGCCGCAGGGTGAAGGGCGGGATATGCCGCAGGATATGCCGCGAAATGAAGGGCCGCGCGCCGACGGCAAAAATCCTCCGCCGCCAAACGCGCAAGAACGCGGGCTACGCCCTCCCGAAGACAAAAATCTCGCGCAGGATATTGACGACGAGATGATAAAAAAATATCAGGGCTCTGTAATATACCGTTATAAAGTTTGCGCGCAGGGCAATGTGCTTAATACCTATAAATACGGCGGGCCTGAGCCTAAAATGCAGGAAAATAACACCCCTCCCCAGGAGCCTGCCGTCGCCGCCCCCGCAGAACCTGCCGCGCAGGAGCCGCAGGACAATACCCAACACATAAAAATTTATTCCGAAATAGAAGTTGATAAGGAAGTAAAATGCAATTATTATTATGCCAAAGGCGACGACGCTTCAAAACTTATGATGGCGCAGGCCGCGCTTAAAGATTTTAATTTGCAAAATCCCACCGATGTGATTATAAAGGACGCCGTTGAGGTAAAAGAAGTTGACGCCCTACCCTTTAACATAGAAGGCTCGCAGATAACGCAAGAAGACGCAAGAGCGCGCGAGGGCAATTATGTCCACAAAAAAGTTTTCGCAAACGGCGCAAAAATAAGGAAACTGTACTCATATGAAACAAATCTTGCCTCGCAAATGGCGCGCCTGATACAAAACAGATCTTCAAACGCTTTGCCGGCGAGAATTACCGTCTACGAATATTATCCCGAAGCAGGTTCGCCGTGGGCGGGCGCAGTTATAGTTTTTAACGAAATGGAAAAGAATTTTACGCGCTTAAACGATTTGACCTTAAGCAGCAACCTCTACGACGTTAAACCCGATTTCGCCTATAAATACGCGCTTAAATAAGCCGCGTTTTTACCGGGCTTACCCCGTTATTTTTCGGAAGAATACGGCGCTATAAAGGAGCGGAACTCCACCGTATTATTGATGTTCTTAAACAGCCAGCCTTTCTGCGAGTCGTCATATAAAGAGTCAAAATCCCTGAAATTATATTTTAAGGCGTGATCCAAAT
>JAEWSL010000036.1 GCA_023398295.1 Elusimicrobiota bacterium
GGGTGGGACGTGTCAATATTTACCAGGTTTATAAGGTTTTCGCGCGCGTCGTCTTTAAGTTTTTGGAAATCAAGGGAGGGGCCTTGCTCCTGTGCAAAAGCAAGCGCGGGCAAAAGCAAAAAGAGAAATAGGGCAAACTTTTTTGGCATTTTATATTATTCTTCTTCAACCCATTTTATCTTCGGAAGCTTAAATTTTATCAGGGAGCCTTCCTTAATATTGTGCTTCTTTGCGCCGCCGGCGGCAAGTTCCAGCACGTATTTGCCAAAACCGCCCCTGTAGGCAACCTGGTTATCGGGCGTATAGACATAAGAACGCGGCACATCGGCCGACACGTTATTTACCGTTCCGTCGGAATTTATAAAAATCATATCAAGGTCAATAAGAGTGTTTTTCATCCAGAACATGCGCGGCTCGTCCTGCTCAAAGACAAACAGCATGCCTTTGCTTGGCGCAAGCTCTTTTCGGAACATAAGGCCGCGTTCGGTCTGTTCCTGGGTAAGGGCCAGCTCGGCCTTGATTTTTGCGCCGTCGGGCAGCGTAACCGTTACTTTTTTATTTGAGCATCCCGCCAAACAAACGCAACATAAAGCGGCCGACGCCCAAAAAACAGGCAAAAAACTGTTGCTTTTTTTGTTTTGTTCCGCCTTGGATTTTATCATAAGTATAGTGTACAAAATTTACCCGTTGTCTGCGCCTGCCAATTTGCTAGAATATAATATATATATTTAGCTGAACAGGAATACAAATGGATTTTATAGTTTATCTGCCGATTTTATTCTTTTCAATTATATTGCACGAATACGCGCACGGATATGCGGCTTATCGCTGCGGGGACGATACCGCCTATCTTATGGGCCGTCTTACGTTTAACCCCATTAAACACGTTGATTTGGCGGGCACTATAATAGTGCCTTTTATATGTTACTTGCTGCATATACCGATGTTTGGCTGGGCAAAGCCGGTGCCGGTTAATTATTACCGTCTGGGAAATCCGCGCAAAGATATGGCAAAAGTGGCTTTTGCGGGGCCAGCCTCCAATTTATTTTTAGTTTTGGCTGCGGTCGTTATACTTAAAATAATTATAGCCGCCAATTTGGCAAACGGCGCAGGTGCGAAGGTAGCGGAAATTTTGGTATATGCCATAATGATAAACCTGCTTCTTGCTATTTTTAATCTGATACCTATCCCGCCCTTGGACGGAAGCAAGATTTTAAGCGGCATTTTGCCTCAGCAGGCCGCCTACAAATATATGCGCCTTGAGCGCTACGGCATGCTTATAGTTATAGTCTTGATAGTGTCAGGCGTGTTTAGCAAAATAGTTTTGCCTTTATTTTATATACCGCTTAATATAATTTTCAGTTTTTTGGGAGTATCAAATGTCCAATTCTAATACCCAAAGCGTTAAAAGCGCAAATAACAATATAGTAGTCTCAGGCATACGCCCGACGGGGAGGCTGCATCTTGGCAATTATTTCGGCGCGCTGAAAAATTTTGTCGCTTTGCAAAATACGCATAAGTGTTTCTTTTTTATAGCTGATTTACACGCGCTTACCACAGCCTACGATAAAACGCAGGAACTTGCCCAAAACACTCGCGCTATGGCCCTTGACTGGCTTGCGGCGGGTCTTGATGCGGATAGATGTTCTATTTTTGTGCAATCGCACGTGCCCGAAGTAAGCGAACTTAATACTATTTTAGCCATGACGGCCCCTTTGGGCATGCTGCTTAGAAACCCTACCTACAAAGAGCAGCTTAACGAGATTTTCCAGAAAAAATACGCCGGCCGCCCCGAAGGCGCAGCGGCAGAGGCGGCTTCCGCAAAAATGGGTATGTTAAGCGAGCAGGAACTATCCGAGCTTTCTTCGCTTGGTTTTTTGGGATATCCGGTTTTGATGGCTACCGATATTTTGATACATAAGGCGGCCTATGTGCCCATAGGGCAGGACCAGACGGCCCATCTTGAAATCACGCGCGCGCTTGCGCGCAGGTTTAACGAACTTTACGGGCCTGTTCTGCTTGAGCCTAAGGCTTTGTTTACGCAAATCCCAAAAGTTCCTGGTTTAGACGGGCGCAAAATGTCAAAATCCTACGGCAACACCATTGACTTAGGCGAAGAGCCGCAAAGCGTAAGCAAAAAAGTTATGAGTATGTTTACCGATCCGAACAAAAAACGCGCCGACGATAAGGGCAACCCCGAAGGCTGCACGGTATTTGCTTTCCACAAGATTTACAACAAAAACTTTGCCGCGCGCGCGCAGGAGTGCAAAGACGGCGCTTTAGGCTGCGTCGCGTGTAAGAGGGATTTATTTGCCCTCATGGAGCCCGAGATAAAAGAATTTAATTTGAGAAGAGAGCATTACGCCAAAGAAATTGCTTTGGTAGATAATATTCTTGCGCGCGGCGCGCAGGAAGCGCGGGAGAGCGCGGCCAAAACCTTAGCCGAAGTTAAAAAAGCGGTTAATATCTTATGACGGAAGAAAACCTTAAAGTTCATTTGGATATTTTTGAAGGCCCTCTTGATTTGCTTTTGCACCTTATCAAGAAGGATAATCTTGATATTTACGATATAAACATAGCGCAGATTACCTCCCAGTATCTGGAATATCTTGACGTTATGAAGCAGCTTAATCTTGAAATAGCGGGCGAGTTTCTTGTTATGGCAAGCACGCTTATGCAGATAAAAGCGCGGCAGCTGTTGCCCTCTCAGGTTCCGACTTCTTCGGACGAGGAAGGTAAAGATCCCGCAAAGGAACTTATAGAGAGGATAGTTGAGTATCAGAAGTTTAAGGAAGCCTCAAAATTTCTTTCTGATAATTTTGAGAAATATAAAGATAATTTTTACCGCAGCGCCCCTGTTTTTGACAATTCGGAGAAAGTTTTAAGCGTAAATCTCTTTGACCTTTTGGCTGCGGTGCGCCGCGCCTTTAACGCCTTGGACGAAAGGAACCACGTCGACCTTCTTAAGATAGAGGAATTTCCTCTTGAGAAAAAAATTGACAAAATTCTTGACCTTCTTGGCGGCAAAAAGTGGCTTCTTTTAGACGACATTTTTTTGGGCGAAACAAAAAAACGCGGCGTAATTACCTGTTTTATGGCGATTTTGGAATTATTGAAAATAGGCAAAATACTTGCCCGTCAGGACGGGCATAAAAAAGAAGTCAGGCTTTATATAAATCCCGAGAAATCGTCCGTAGACTATCATAAACTTTTAGACATAAGCGAAGCGGAAAATAAAGATTTCAACGCGGCTTAGACAAAGGAAATAAAATGCAAGAAACCAAAACAGAAAACACTGAAAAAGAAACCGCCGGAGAAGCGGCTCAAAACGCTCCCGCGGATTTAACGCAAAACGGCCAAGCGCAGGCGTCCGCGCGGGAAGCTGCGCAGGTCTGCGCGCCCTCGCGGGAAGATTATAAAAAAATAATTGAGAATTTACTTTTTGTTACCGACCGCCCTTTAAGCGCGGCCAAACTTTCCCAGACGGCGGAAATAAACGATTTGGAGCTTACAAGAGAGCTTATATCGTCCCTTCAGCGCGAGTACGCGCAGACGGGCCGCGCAGTGCAGATAGTGGAGCTCGGCGGCGGATTCCAGATGGCCACCAAGCCCGAGTACGGCCGCTGGGTGCGCAAACTTTTTAACGAGAAGACGGCGCTTAAACTTTCTCCCGCGGCTATGGAAACTTTGGCCATAATCGCCTATAAACAACCCGTTACAAAGGCTGAAATTGAGGTCATAAGAGGCGTTGACATCACCGCCCCGCTAGAGAAGCTTTTGGAACGCGGCCTTGTGCGTATCGCAGGCAAGAAAGACACGCCGGGCCGTCCGATGGTCTTTGCCACGACCGAGGAGTTTTTGCGTATATTCGGCTTAAACAAAGTAAACGAACTGCCCGATATGCAGACTTACAGCGCAAAAGGCCCGCGCCAGGTGCAAAGCGATTTGCCTTTCAGCGAAGTTTTGCCGCCTGCAGAAGACGCCATTTTGCCTATTTCCGACGAGGAAGAGCTTCCGCGCGCAGGCGCTCAGGCGCAAAACGAAGCGCAAGACGCGAAGCAAAACGAAGCGCAGAAAGCCCAAAACTGAAAACTGCGCATACGATTTTAGGTTTTTATTTCAGGAGTTTTTATGAACATAGTTATTGCCGCAAGCGAAGCTTTCCCCTTCTGTAAAACAGGCGGGCTGGCCGATGTTGCGGGCGCTCTCGCGCAGGAATTTTCCCGCGTAGGCGGCACAAAAGTTTTATTATTTCTTCCGCATTACAGGGGGATAAACAACGCCTCTTCGCTGCGTTCTTTAAGGGGGGAATTTCTTATTCCCATCGGCGCGCGGCTTGAGAAGGCGAAATTATCGTATCTTAAATGGGGCAACGTGCTGGTTTTTTTTATACATTCCCAAAAATATTTTGACCGCAGCGAGCTTTATTATACCCCCCAGGGCGATTACCCCGATAATGACGAGCGTTTTATTTTTTACTCCCGCGCCGTTTTGGAGGCCTGCAAATTTATAGGCTTTCGCCCCGATATTATACATGCGCACGACTGGCAGGCGGGTCTTTTGCCGGCGTATCTTAAAACGGTTTACCGCGCCGACGCTTTTTTTACCAAAACGCGCAGTATGTTTACCGTGCATAATATCGCCTATCAGGGATATTTCCCGCGCGAAAGTTTTCTTAAAGCGGGTTTCTTTGAAGCCGATTTCACGCCTGATAAATTTGAGTACTGGGGCGGCATAAGCTATCTTAAGACGGGCATAGTTTTTGCCGATAAAGTAAACACTGTCAGCCCGTCGTATGCGCGCGAACTTTTACAGGGACAGAAAAGCTTCGGTCTTGAAGGAGTTTTAAGGGATAAGGGCTCAAATTTCTTTGGCATCTTAAACGGCCTTGACGGCGAGGTTTGGGACCCCCAAACGGATACTCTCTTAACTATGGGCTACGACGAAGAAAGCCTTAAGGGCAAAGCTCTCTGTAAAGAAGCTTTGCAAAAAGAACTTAATCTTACCCGGGACGAAAATATCTCCTTAATAGGCATAGTAGCGCGCATGACCTATCAAAAAGGCGTTGACCTTCTGGCCCAAGCCTTGCCCGCTTTGACCGACAGGGCGCAGTTTGCCATACAGGGCAAAGGGGACTCCAAGGCGCAGGATATTTTCGGCAGGCTGGCTTATATGTACCCGGGCAAAGTGGCTTACCGCCCTGTTGTGGACGAAAGCCTGGCCCACCGCATTTACGGCGGCAGCGATATTTTTATAATGCCCTCGCGCTTTGAGCCTTGCGGGCTAAGCCAGATGATAGCCATGCGCTACGGCACGATACCGGTGGTTTCAAAAGAAGGCGGGCTTAAAGATACTGTAACGCCCTATAAAGCGGGGGAACGCCGCGCCACGGGCTTTTTTATAGAAAATCTTACTACGGACGGCGTTCTTAACGCGCTTAATTATGCGGCCGACATATATCGCAACAAAGATATTTGGAAGCAGCTTGTGAAAAACGCCATGACCACAAACTTCAGCTGGGAAAAATCTTCTTTAGCTTATCTAAGAAGCTTTAAGGAAATTTTAGGAGGGAGGTAAAATGAAAAAAACAGTCAGAACAGTCTTTGCGGCCGCTTTAGCGTGCTTAATTTTAAGCGCGGCCGCCTACGCCGGCGGGAAAAAGAACGTAATCTTTTTTATTGCCGACGGCACAGGCCCTGAAACCATGGGCCTTTTGATGGAATATGCGCGTTACGCGCCAAACAGTCCGTATGCGGACAGGACTTCCTCGCTTGAAAAGATTTATAACGAAAGTAAACTGGGCATAATGTTTAACGCTCTGCCGCATTCCATAGTGACCGATTCGGCCGCGGCCGCAACGCAGATGGCGACAGGCAAAACCACCTTGCCCGAGAGCATCGGTGTTGACGTCGCAAGAAAGCCCGCGCAAAGCCTTCTTGAGGTTGCGCAGCAAAAGGGTATGGCAACGGGGATTATTACCGACGTTTATGTTTTAGACGCTACTCCCGCGGGTTTTGTGGCCCACCAAAATCACCGCAAAATGTATGACGCCATAGCGCGCGATATGCTTAAAACAAAACCCGACATTGTTTTGGGCGGCGGCCTGGGGTATTTTTTAACGCCGCAGGGCTTAAACAGCGGCAAGTACGATAATGTGCTTAAAAAGGTGCCGTATCTTAAAGAAGTAAAACCCAGAAGTAAGGACGAGGCTTTGTTTGAAGATTTGCTTAAGAGCGGATATCCCGTTGTCTTTAACAAGAAAGATTTAAGCTATGCCAAATCAGATAAACTCTTTGGCCTCTTTGCCGACGAAGCCCTGCCCTTTGCCATCAAACGCGACGGCAAAGCGCCCACGCTTACCGATATGACAAAAAAGGCTTTGGAAATTTTGTCCAAGGACAAAGACGGCTTTTTCCTGATGGTGGAAGCCGGCTCCATAGACTGGCTTGTCCACGAAAGAGACGCAGCGGCCGTCCTTCAGGAACTTTTGGAATTTGACGATACTCTTTCTTATGTCCAAAACTGGATGAAGGATAATCCCGACACGCTTCTTATCGTTACCACCGACCACGATACAAGCGGTCTTACTTTTGCCTACCGTCATATAGACGGCGACGAGTATACTTCCAAAAGCCCTCTTGCCAAAAGCGGCAAGACTGACTATATAGGCCTTGAAGTTTTAGATACCTTGGCCGCGCGCAAAAACTTCTTTTTTGACGTGAAGCAAAAATACAACGCGCTTCCCGCGGATAAAAAGACAGACGCGGCGATAAAGAAAATTATGAAAGACGACTTAGGCTTTCACGGGCCTTTTGACTACTTAGACGGCGTTACCGATATTGACGAGGCTTTCAAAGAAGCCAGCAAAAGGCAGGGCGTCGTTTGGTCTACGGGCAATCATACGGCGGCGCCTTTGTTTGTCGGCTTTTACGGCGATAACAAAGAAGTTGAGGGCGGCGTGTTCCATAATACTGATTTGCACGACCGCATACTTGACTTTATAGATTCCGACTGAAAAAAGCGTTTCAGACGCAAAAACGGATAAAATAAATCGTCCGGATAAAACAAATCAAGGTAAAGCAAATGGAAAATAAAAGTTTTTTCTCTCTGTTATTTGACGCAAACCGCAGGGTATTTTTTATTCTGCTTGCTTTTGCGCTGCTTTTGCAGGGCGCTCTGTTTTTGCAGGACAGGGCGCGCCGGGCTTTTGGCGCGCTCAGCGACGATTTTGTCATAGCGCTTACGCTTACAACCGGGCAGGAGGCGCGCTCGGAGGAATTTTTATCCGCCTTGCGAGCGCTGGAAGGAGTGCAAAGCGCCCGCCGCGTTTATCCGCTCAAGAGCATCGGCAGTTTTGACGTGAGAGGGACGTCTGCCGCTTTTGAAAGTTATCTGCCCTCGTTTTACGAAGTTAAGGTAAAGCCCTCCGTTCTGCTTAACGTAAAAGGCTGGACGGAGGCGTATATAAACACGCTGCCTTTTTCCGCGTCATCTTATTTCAAAGAAGAGCAGGCGCAGGCTGCGGTTTATTTGGATGGCGTTATCCGCCTTGCCAATATTTTATTTTGCGCGGCGGCTTTGGCTTTGCTTGTCTTCGGCTTTTTTGTGGAGGCTTATCCCGCCAAATCCACGCCTCTTAAGGCGCGCCTTGCAGGCGTTATCTGCGCGCTTTTTGCCTACGGTTTTGCCGCGGGGCTGCTGCTTGTTCTGGCGTCGCCTCTTAATCTTGCCGGAGATAAATTTGTTTTTAATTTCTGGTCTTACGCGCAGGGGTTTGCTTTGCTTGTCTGTCTGCTTACAGGGTGGGTTTTAGTTAAATGGAAAAAGTTTTAATTTGCCTGTTTGCTTTTGCCCTTCTTTTTGCGCCGCGCGGTTTTTGCGCGTCGCAGGAGGAACTGCTTGCCGTAACAAAGCAGGCGCAGGAAAAAGAAGAGCAGCTTAAGAAATACAAACAGCAGGAGGCCCGCCTTTCCGCAGAATTGAAAAGACTTACGCAAAAGCAGCGCGAGGCGGAGTCTTTGCGTCAAAAACTTTCTCGTGACATAAAAGTAAGCAGCACCGTGCGCAAAGGTATGGAGGAGCGCAAAACGCTTATGGCGCAAAATGTGCCTTTGTGGGAAAGCATAGTATCCGCCCAGACGGAAATTTATGTGGTTGAAAATATGCTTATGCCTTCTTATTTTTCCTCGGGGGGCATTGCTCCCCATCTTGCCTACGGCTATGCTCTTCGCGCGCAGGAGCAGTTTTTGCAAGCTCTTAACGGGGAATTTTCCTCCCTGCAAAAAGAGCTTGAAGGCTATCAGGAAAAAATAAATCAGCTTGCCCGCGAGCAGGAAGAGATTGAAAATAAACGCCTGGAAATACAGGAAAGCTACCAGCAGAAGAAGACAGATTTGACTTATACCCACCGCCAGTACGAACTTGCGCAAAAAGATTTAGACGAACTTAAAGCCACGGCGGCGCAGTTAAATAAAGTGATAAAAGCCGCCGAGCGCAAACGCAACGCCGCTCTTCGCGCGGCCGGTAAAAGCGGCGCGCCCGCTCTTGATATAGAGCGCAACTCTTTGATGTGGCCCGTCAACGGCAAAGTTATGAGCAAATTTGGCAAAGAGTATCAGGAACAGCTTAAAACGTGGATCTTCCGCGACGGCATAAAGATATCGGCCCGTCTGGACGAGCCTGTTAAGACGGTAGAAAACGGCGTGGTTGTATTTGCGGGACAGTTTCGTTCCTACGGCAATGTCGTGATTGTGGATCACGACGGCGCTTTCTTTACCATATACGGTTTCTTAAACCGTATTGATGTGCGCGAACAGCAAACCCTGCATGCGGGGCAGGCGGTGGGGCTTGCGGGCAAAGATACGCAGGGCGCGGCTATGGGCACGGGGGAGCCTGGAGTTTATTTTGAAATACGCTCGGGCACAAGCGCGGTTAATCCGGAGTTTTGGCTCCAGCGCAGGTAAGGCGGGCAAAAAAGCAAACGCCGAAGCTATTTTCAGACAGAATATGTAAAATATACGCATAGCGATATACGGATACAGAGGATAAAAAAGGATAAATTATGAAAAATAAGATAAATATAC
>JAEWSL010000060.1 GCA_023398295.1 Elusimicrobiota bacterium
ATCAATAACAGCCTGCGCAGTCTGCGGAGGAAGACCGCTGAAAGACTTGCTGTGCCTGAGCATATCATAATAAAGAGCTTTATAGACGCGGGTGCAGCTCATCTCGTTTTTGCCGCCGCCCATGGCGTTGGCTATTATAACGGCAGTACGCGTGCGGTCAAAATCCTTCTTATCGTAACCGCTGTCTTCAAGAGCCATATGAGTGATTTCCAAAGCAAGCTTTTGGACATCGTCCATCTGCAAAGCCACATTAGGAGGAATACGGTATTTAAGACTGTTAAATTTGAACCCCTGTATAAACCCGCCTATTTTGGAGTATGTCCTGTCCGGAACGCTCCTGTCGGGAGAATAGAAAAGGGCGCTGTCCCAGCGGTCTTTGGGGACTTCGGTTATGCAGTTCTTTCCCTGAAGAATGTTTTGCCATATCTCTTCCTTATTAAGCCCCAGAGGCATAATGGCGCCGACGCCTATTACGGCTATAGGCTCAAGATTTTTGCTCATAGAGAATAACTCCCGTCAGCTTTAAGGGAAAGGAAAGAAGAACTCAAAACGCAGAAATGCGTAATGGTATGATTTCTCATAAATATATGATATTAAATTAGGAGGGACTGCGCAAGAACGGCAACAGCTTTTAACGGCAATATGCAGTGTTAAGGGCAGATAGTATCGGGCGCATAATTTTTCATTCTTTTGTTTGTGCGCTTAGGCGCACAAACTGGAAAAGCGAAGCTTGGACATTGTGGATATTACCTTACCCCGCGTATGGCGCGCCGTTGGCGCGCAAATCAAAAGAAAGCTGAGTCATACCCCGAATTCTGTTACGGCTCACGCCGTTGGAAGCCATTTGTCTTGGCGGCCCACTCTGCCGTAGCGTACAGGCGGTACATTGGCATTTTTGGCCTTGCTCCGAGCGGGGTTTACACTGCCGCAAAAGTTGCCTTCTGCGCGGCGGGCTCTTACCCCGCCTTTTCACCCTTGCCCTTGCGGGCGGTATATTTTCTGTTGCACTTTCCGTAAGCGGGGATTTGGCCCCGCCCTCCCGCGCTTTCGCGCGGCGCTCTGCCTTTGGAGTTCGGAAGTTCCTCCCCCGCGCGAACGCGGCAGCGGCTTCCCGACTCAGCTTCTTATATTATAGAATTTAAGCGGCCTTAAGGTCAAAATCAAAGGTCAAAAAGTTCCAGCTGGCCTTTGGGCAAAGTTTCTTTTTTTGCGGCGGCGGCCGCGGGCGTAACCAGAGAGGTATCTTTCTTGTTATCCATAGTTATATTGCACATTAAATCGGCTTCTTTATTTTTCTCGCGCGGGACATGCGTTAAAATCACTTTCTTAAATGCGCCCGCGGCGCGCTTTATTTGGGACATAAGCTCTTTAAGCTCGGGGTTTTTAATTTTGTACTCGCCGCCGTATTGTTTGACAAGCAGAAGAGAATCGGAAAGTACCTTAATTTCATTTGCCCCCAAATGTTTTGCGGCAAGAAGCGCCAGTTTAAGGGCCGTAAATTCCGCCTGATTATTTGTGCACAAAGGGAAGAAAACGCCCTCTTTTGCAAGAACAACGCCTTTTGCGTCCTTTATAACCCACGCGCTTGCGCCTATGCCCGGATTGGAGCGGCTTGCTCCGTCTATATTTATTGTAATCATGCTTTTGCGCTCTTTGCCTGATAAGGTTTTGTAAGAGTAAAGATAAAAACGGTTTTTATCACGTCAAGACAAAAGAGGAAAGCCACCGTTTCCGTCGCTATAAAATAATACCACGAGTAATCCATCAGAGGCCAAAAATAATTTACCGCCCTCTGTATAACGTTTGTGAGAGGCAGAAAAGTAAAATCCGGATAGACGTAAAGGCAAAAGCCCGCCGCTATGGCAGAAATTATCCATGCTCCGCGCACGCGCATCAAAAGCAAAACTATTTGAGAAAGATAAATAGTTATCATCGCAATAAAAATTTGCGTGGGAAGTTCGGAATAATCAAACTTAAATAAAAATAAACTAAGGAAATTGCGCAGCAAACCTATAAAGCAAAAAAATAAAATAAGATACAGCCAGCCGTTTATTGCGCGAAAGTAGTTAAAAGTTTTTTTAAGCATCAGCGGTTAAGGGAAAATTTATCCCTCTCCTTTTTGCGTTTTAAGCCGAGTTCAACTATACGCTCCAAAACGGCGGCGTATTTTTTACCGTCGGCCTTCCACATCTGCGGGAAAAGACTTGTTAAAGACATTCCGGGTATGGTGTTAATTTCAGAAAAATAATACTGCCCCTCGCGCGAAACAAAAAAATCAACCCTCGCAAAACCGCGCCCGCGCAATTCGCCGAAGATTTTTGCGCTGTCCTCTTTTATAGCGCGCTCCACGGCCAAAGGCAGCGGCGCGGGCGTAATTATATCGCAGCCGTGGGGATCTTCGTACTTGGCTTTATAATCAAAAAATTCGCTGTTCAGCACTTTGAGCTCGGCGCAGCTTGAAACTTCAATTTTGCCGCCCGCGCCCCCGCCTAAGACGGCGCAAAAAACTTCTCTTGGGTTTTCAACCGCGCGCTCAACCAGGGCGGCGTCTTCGTACTTAAAGGCAAAGCTAAGCGCGCGCGCCAAATTTTTTTCCTCTTTAACTTTGCTTGCTCCTATGGAGGAACCCAAGCTTAAAGGCTTAACAAACAAAGGATATCCCAAAGCGGCGGCGCGGGCATAAACTTCCGCCGAAATTTTCTTTTGCGCAAAAACTTTGATGTAAGGCACTATAGGTATATTTAAGCGCGAGGCCAATATTTTTGTAAGTTCTTTATCCATGCCTAGCGCGCTTGAAAGAACCCCGCAGCCGCCGTAGGGCGCGCCCAAAATTTCAAAGAGGCCCTGCATGGTGCCGTCCTCTCCCATAGCGCCGTGTAAAACCGGGAAGAAAAAATCCGCCTTCAAAATTTTACCGCTTTCAAACATTATATTGCCCTTTTTTGAAATAAGCGGACTTACTGTGATATCCGAGGAAGAAAGCCCTCCGCATTCTTTTTGCAGATGCCAAAGACCGTCTTCTTTGGTAATAAGTATTTTGATGACTTTGTATTTTTTTGAAAGCAAACGGCAGACTTCCGCCGCGGAGTGGACTGAAACCTCATGTTCGCTGCTTCTGCCGCCGTATAAAACGGCCACGGTAAGTTTCTTTTTGAAATTTTCAGACATAAAAATCTGCCTTCCTAAGAGGCGTAAACAATAAAAATTGTTTAGGTTATTCCTTAAACAGGGACCATTTTATCCTAAAAAACATACTTCTTGTTTTCTTAAGGAAGTCGGAATAAGCCTGCGATTCCCTGTAGCTCTGCGGAACCCGTCCCATGGGTTTTCTTTCAATGCCATGCTGGCGCGCGCTGTGGTCTACGTTCTGGGCGCCGGCGTAAGGGACATCTATGGGTTCGTCAGCCTGATTGAAGTCAATTTGCATACCGCCTAATTCGGGCTGGGCGGCTTTTACAGCCATAGGTTTTATGGTAGTGTCCTTCAAAGTATTTGTTAAAGCCGTATCCTTAAACTCGGTTTTGGGTTGATGGACGGTAAAAGTATCTTCCTTAAAAATAGCGCTTAGGTCCATCTCCTCCGTGCCTAAATTGACCTCTTCCACCAAAGGCTGCGGCTCGGGTAAATCAACTAACGACAGCTGCTCTCCCTCTTCGGCCCTGCCCGCGGCCTGGCGCATAAGTTCGGTAGAAGCGCGCTGCTGCGCAAGGGGTACATTCTTGCCTGTTATTGAGGAAGCGACCGGTTTGAAAGCTTTTGCGCGCATGGTTTTTTCTCCGAAAGCGGAAACTTCCTGCGCGCCGCCCCCTCTTACCACTATGCGCTTAATAACTTTTTTGCCTTCGGGAGTGGTCGTCCTCACATATCGGATAATCTTTTTTGTTTCTTCAGGCAAATCTTCGGAAAGCTCTCCCTCGGCAGAAATCTCTTCTCTTTGCTCAAACTCGGACTTAACGAAAGGCTCTTCTTCCTGTCCTTCCTGCTGCAACTCCTCCTGCGCCGGCTCCTCTATAGATAAATCTTCCTGCTCCTCTTGCGCCGCAGTATCTTTCAACAACGCTTTGCCGTACATCGTGGAAAGTTTTTTGCTCTCGCTTTCAACTTTGTTTAGCTGGGTTGCAAGAACCTCCTGATGCACCTGCGAAACTTTTTGCAGTTCTTTTAAATTTTTATTTTCCGCGGTTAAGAGCATAATTTCGCGTTTGAGGTTCTGTATGACGGAATCATTGCCGTCAATTTGCTCTTTCAACGCGCTGAGAGCCGTCTGTTTTTCTTTTTCCCTTTCGGTAAGCTCCTCAATTTGCTTCTGCGTCTGCTCAAGCTGGATTTTGAGGGAATCCCTGTCTTGCGTTACGCGCGTAATCTGCGCGCCCAAAGCGGCCGCCTTAACTTTAACCAAAGCTGTTGCGGAATTTTCTTTTTTCTTATACTCTTCCAGCTGCTCGGTGAGGGTTTCCACCTGCTTGGTAAGAGAGGTAAAACGCTCTTCCTTGCGCACGCGCTCTTCCTCAGCGTTGCGGAGCATAATATTATCTGTTCTAAGCTGCTGTATTTCCTTAACCTGTTTGGCGCAAAGGGCGGAGGCGTCTTTCAAGTCCGTTTCAAGCTGAACAACCTTTTGCTCGTATTCCTTCCTGAGTGAAACTAAACCGTTTTGGAAGCCAAGACTGTTAAAGCCCGTTTCGGCGCGCTCAAGCTGCTCTTTGAGAACAAGAATTTCTTTTGCCTGCTCGGCCGATTTTTGCAGAGCGGAAAGCTTCTCAGTCTGAGCTTTTTTGATTTCTTCGTCAAGAGAGCTGTTGATTGCCTTAAGCTCGCTGGTATGCGCCTGTAAATTTCTGACGTTAAGCGTTTCCCGCTCAAGTTCTTCTTTCGTTTTGGAAATTTCGTTTTTAAGGGCGGCAATTTCGCGCGCTTTGGCGGCGCTGTCTTCTTTAACGGCCTCGTTTTCCAGTTTAAGTTTGCTGACTTCCTGCTCCAGCACGCGCACAGAGCCCTGCATTACCGTAAACTGTTCCCTTAACTGATTTATTAAAACGGTGTCCTGCAAAAATTTACTTTCCGCCTTCGTAAGACGGGAACGCAAAGATAAAATTTCTTCCGTCTGCTCGGCTATTTTTTTAGCCTTCTGGACATTATCTTCCCTGACGTCGGAAGTGCCCAAATTAAGATCGGTGCGTTCTTCCTCAAGAGCGGCAATTTGGTCCTTAAGAGAAGCCACATTATCTTCGCTCTCTTTAAGGCGGGTTTGCGCCTGGGAAAGTTTATCGCCCAATACTCTGGCCTGATTTTCTTTTTCAAGACGAAGGGCGGATACTTCTTTTTCGTAAGCTTCGCGGTAGCGCGTGAGCTCTTTATCTCTATCTTCAAGCTGTTTTAAGATATCGCAGCGCTCCGCGGAAGCTTTTTTGAACTCGGCTTCAACGGCGGCCCGCGAAACTTCCAAAGAAGATAAATCCCCGTTGAGAAGATTTATAGTATTTTCCCTTTCCTTTATGAGGGAAAGCGCCTCTTCAAGCTCTTTTTGCCTGCTTTCAAGCTTTGCAAACGCTTCTTTGCCCGCGGCATCTTTTTGCTTTATGTCTTCTTCATACTTGGCTTTAAGGCCGGATAGTTTTTCGCCGTTTTCAATATCTTTGCGGGATAATTCCTCTTCGTACTTAGTTCTAAGGCCGGCAATCTTTTCCCTGCCCAGAAGGTCTTTTTGGGCAAGCTCTTCCTCGTACTGGACTTTTAAGCCTTCCAACGCCTGCCGCTCGTCCTGCTGGCGGTTTTTGAGTTCGGTCAGAGTGTCTTTAAGCTCGGAGGACGCCTGCGCGTAATCTTTTTTAAGCGCGTCAATTTCTTCAAGATATTTGGCGTTTTGGGAGAGGGCTTCGTCGCGCTCGCCTAAAACTTTTTTAATCTCTTCATTTAAGTCGTATTTCTCTTTTTCAAGATTTTCAAGCTGGCGTTTAAGGGAATTATAGGCCGTTTCTTCTTTTTCAAGCCTTTCTTTGGAGGAATTATATTCCTTTTGCAAATTATCAATTTCCGCCTGATGGCCCTGTTTTATTATTTCTATTTCCTGCGAGAGCTTGGCCGAAATGCCGCTTTTTTCCGTCTGTAAATTTTTTACGTCTGCCGATAAAGACTCTATTTGCAGTTTTAAGGTGTTTACAAAAGTCTGTTCCTGCCGGTATTTATCTTCGGCGCGGCGCAGCTCTAAAACAACGCCCTGCGCTTCTTGCGTTTTTTGATTCCTGATATTCTCTATTTCCAGCAGCTGCTCCTGGCGGATTTTTTCAATATCCTGCTCATGCTTGACGCGCATTTCCTCAAGACGGCGCAGATTTTCCTGCGTTTTTAACTGGAAAGTTTCTTTTTCTGACTGAAGATGCTGCAATTCGCTTTCAAGCGATAAAACTTTTTCTTTTAACGCGCCCGCTTCCTGAGCGGAGGCCGTCAAGGTTTCCTCCTGCCGCGCAACGTCGGATTTTAGGGACTGTATCTGACGTTCGTAGGCGGCGGCGCGGCGTTTTGCGTCTTCCCTTTCGGAACGGGTGGAGTAAACTTCGCCGTCTAAGGCCGCGCGCTGCTCCTCCACGGTTTTAAGCTGTTCGCGCAAAAATTGCGTTTGCACTTCTTCCTGCTTATACTTCTCTTCGGTGCGGGTAAGCTCAAGACGCAGAGTCATTATCTGCTTAGTCTGCTCGGCGCTGCGGCGCAGGTTTTCAAGTTTCTCCTCGCGGACCTGGCGGATTTCTTCGTCAAGGGAAAGTTTTTCCGCGTTGACCACGGCAAACTGCTGTTCCAAACGGGAAAGTTTGAAATCGCCGTGGCGGGCCTTTTCTTCCACCTTGGTAAGCTGCATGCGCAGGGAAAGCAATTCTTTCGTCTGTTCGGCGCTGCGGCGCAGGTTTTCAAGCTTTTCGTTTTTAGCGCGTTTAACTTCGCTGTTTAAGGCAAGATTGATGGCTTTAAGGCGGGTTGTCTTTTCTCTCAGACGGGTAATTAAACTTTGGTCCTGTCTGATTAAAGACTCTTCATATTGCAGGCGCGCGCTTACTATATTTTCAAGGCTGCCTTTTAAGGTTTCAATAGTGGTGGAAATATTCTGGAAAAACTCGTCGTTTGCTTTTGCTGTCGGCACATACTGGATATCTTCTTTATCGTCTTCAAGTTCGGCTTTCATTGCCGACGCGAAAGATTTTTCTTTATTGACGTCTTCAAAGCGGCTTTCAAGTTCGGCTATCTTATCTTCAAGATGCTTTATCGTCTGCTCTTTAAGGGATTCTTCCCCTTCAAGCCCGTAACTGCCCTCGGGCAGGCCGCCTTCGTATTCTTCGGCGGAGGGCAGCTCTTCCCCGTCGCTTTCTTCCTCGGCAGAGATAACGGCCGCCTTCGGACGGGAAATATCATCCTCTTCCTGCGGCTGAAGCTGGGGCTGAGGCTGGGAATTTGCCGCCGCATTCTGGTTTACAAAAGCGTCAATATCAAAATTATCGGAAAACGGAAAGCCCTCCCCGCCTATGGTGGATTGCTTCTCGTCCTCTTTAAGAGATCTCAAAAAGTCCGTTATATCGGAATGCTCCTGTTGATTGTTATCCTTTTCCTCGGCCATAGCCCCTCACTATATTTGCGAGCATAATAAAATATAAAAATATATATTACATTAAACAACAAAACGCGCTCCGTGTCAACCGTCTGTAAATAAAATCGCCTCCTAGCGCGGAAAATTCAAAAGAGAAAATATCCTGAAAGTGCCTAAAACGCAAACCGGAGCTTTAAGCGCGCGCAAATTAATTTCACCCGGATTTTGCGCCAAAGCGGCGGAGGAAAAATACTTTTTAAGTTCCTGCGGCTCCACGCCGCAAACCTTATCTGCCCGCGTCAGAATTACGTTTTCAAAAACTGGCCTCAAAATGCGCGCGCAGGTCTTATAATCTTTATCCTTTGAAGCGGCGTAAATTAAAACCGCAGCTTTGGAAAAATATGCCGATTTCTTGTATGCTTTTATAAATTCCTTCACCGCCGCCGGATTATGCGCGCCGTCAAGTATAAAAACTTTGCCGCCGCATTTTTTAATTTCAAAGCGGCAGGGCAAAGCCGCGTATCTAAAGCCTCGCAGGCAGGCCGCCTGCGGCAGGCCTAAGCGGCGCGCGCAGGCAAGAACTATGTTTTTATTCTGCGCGGCGGCCGTTTGCGCCTTGGGTATAAAAATCTGCTGGGCCCCTTTTGCGCGCGCCGCTTTGCGCGCAACGCGCGCCGCCTGCGCGGCCATAGGGCCGCAGACAACGGGAACATTCTTCTTTATTATGCCCGCTTTCTGCGCGGCTATTTTCCCAAGCGTTTTGCCTAAAATATTTTGATGATCTTTATCAACGGAAGTTATGACAGACAAGACGGGGCTTACTATATTTGTGCAGTCTTTCTTGCCGCCGATGCCGCACTCTATCACGGCGTAATCAACGCCTTTTTGCTTAAAATATAAAAAGGCGCAAAGCGTAAGAATTTCAAAATACTTAAGTTTGCAGGTTTCTTTTTCAAGGACTTTTTTTACGCAGTCGGCAAAAGTTTTTTTTGTAATTTTAATGCCGTTAATTTCTATACGCTCCCTGATGTCGTAAACATGCGGGGAAGTATAAAGGCCCGTCTTAAAACCGCTTTCTTTAAGCGCGCGCGCAAGCATAAGGCAAACTGCTCCTTTGCCGTTTGTTCCAGCGACGTGAATAACTTTATAAGGAAGTTTTGTGAGCCCCAAAGCGCGCGCGGTTTTTTTGAAATCGGGCAAAGTATTTTTTTTATTGCCAAAGCCGCGGCTTTCAAGCAGACGCAGGCTTTCTTTATAGGTCATAATTCTTCTGTAACGGGGTTTACTCTTTTTATTTTAGCGCCCAGAGCGCGCAGTTTAAGCTCCATATTTTCATAACCGCGGTCAATATGATAAACCCTTTCAACTTCGCTTACGCCCTTGGCGCACAAGGCTGCTATCACAAGCGCCGCGCCACCGCGCAAGTCCGAGGACATTACCGTTGCCGCTTTTAACTGTTTTACGCCGTTTACTTTGGCGGTGTTTTTATCAATTGCGATATCGGCGCCCATTCTTATAAGTTCGGCGGCGTGCATAAAACGATTTTCAAATATATCTTCCCTTATCTCCGACGAGCCGCCGCAAAGGCACATTAAGGCCATCCACGGGGCCTGCAAATCCGTCGGGAATCCCGGGAACGGCGCGGTTTTGATATCAACGGGCTTTATTTTTTTTGCGCGCGCTGAAATTTTTATAAAATCTTCTCCTGTTTCAATATTAAAACCGGCCTCCTGAAGATAATCAAGCAGGATTTCATTGTGCCGCGCAATGCAGTTTTTTACGGTTACCTCTCCGCGCGAAGCGGCCGCGGCGATAAGATAGGTGCCCGTTTCAATTCTGTCGGGCGTAACGGTATGCTCCATAGGGCCGAGTTCTTTTTGCCCTTCTATAATTATGCGGGCGCGTTCGTCTACGGATATTTTTGCCCCCATGGAATTAAGCGCGCAAATTAAATCTTCAATCTCGGGCTCTCTTGCGGCGTTTTCAAGTATCGTGCGGCCTTCAACCAGGGAAGCGCACATAAGCAAATTAAGCGTAGCTCCCACGCTGGGAAAGCTTAAAATTATTTTCGCCGGTTTTAATTTGCGCGCTTTTATAACAACGTTGCCCTGGTCAACGGAACAGACGGCCCCCATTTTCTCAAAGCCTTTAAGATGGATATCTACCGGCCGCACGCCCAAAGCGCATCCGCCCGGCAAGGAAACCACCGCCTTCTTAAACCTAGCAAGCAAAGGGCCGGCGGCCCAAAAACTTGCGCGCATAAGTTTAACTAAATCGTAGGGCACCTGCGTTTTAAGTTTGCGCTTTTTTAAGACGGTAACAATGCCGTTTTCAAAGGTTACTTTTTTGCCCAGTTCCTCTAAAATTTTTAAGGTTGTTCTTGTGTCGCGCAAATTGGGCACGCGTGAGATTTTGCAGGGCTTGTCGGTAAGCAAGGTGGCCATCAAAATAGGTAAAGAAGCGTTTTTTGAGCCCGATATTTCCACAACGCCTTTAAGTTTCCTGCCGCCGGTAATTATAAATTTATCCATTGTTAACGCCGCCTTATTTTTTTTAAGTTTTTTGCGCCGTTATTTTTAACGCTGTTTCTTAACGGCAAGGACAAAACGCTCTTTATCGTCAAAATCTTTTTTAATTTCCGCGTTTTGCCAAATATCGTTATTAAAAAATTCTACTATTTTTCCCGCTTGATTTCTGCCAAACTCAAAAGCCAGAAGCCCGCCGTCCCTTAAATAAGAAGGCGCGTTTTCAATTATTTCTTTTATAAGTTTAAGGCCGTCCGCGCCGCCGCGCAGGGCAAGTTTTGGCTCAAAATTTACTTCGCGCGAAAGGCTTTGCATATCCTCGTCGCAGATATAGGGCGGGTTTGAAATAATTATGTCAAAGCGGCCTTTTATATCTGAAAACAAATCGCTTTTAAGCGTTTTTATATCGGCATTGCCGACGGTAAGATTCTTTATGTTTTTTCTGGCGGCGGCAAGCGCGCGGGCGGATTTGTCGGAGCATAAAACCTCGTCCTGCGCTCGCGCCAAAGCCCAGGTTATTCCAAGACACGCGCTGCCGCAGCATAAATCCAAAACCCTCAGTTTTTTTGCGGCGTTTTGCGCAGTCTTTGCGCGGCCGCGCGCAAAATTAAGGGCGGCCTCTAAAAGCTCCTGCGTTTCGCCGCGGGGAATTAAAACGCGGCGGTCAACATAAAACATACGCCCGCAAAACTGCGCTTTATTTATGATGTACTCAAAAGGAAGGCCGCTTAATTTTGCGCGCAGATATTTTTCAAATAATTTTACTTCTTTTGCGCTGAGAGGTTTTTGCAAATCGGTTAAAAGAAAAGTCCTGCTCACGCCTAAGATATCCGCCAGCAGGATTTCGGCGTTGGCGCGCGCGTCTTCAATGCGGGCCGCTTCAAGACGGCGCGTTGCGCGCAACAAGAGATTTTGGCAGACAAGAGGCATTTTCACTCCGTCAGATTTTTAAGTTTTTCTTCCACTCTGAGTTTGCGCAAACGCTCCAGTATTTCGCCGATGCCGCCTTCCATAATTTCGTCAATATTATAAAAGTTTTCGTTTAAGCGGTGGTCGCTAACGCGGCTTTGGGGAAAGTTATACGTGCGTATTTTTTCGGAACGGTCGCCCGTGCCCACCTGGGATTTGCGCGCGTCATAAATCTCTTTATTTCTTTTTTCTTCTTCCATCTGATAGAGTTTTGCCTTAAGCATTCTCATCGCTTTCTCACGGTTTGCGCCCTGATGGCGTTCCTCCCGACAGCTGACGACAATGCCGGTGGGCTTGTGTATAAGGCGCACCGCCGTTTCAACCTTATTTACGTTCTGCCCGCCCGCGCCGCCGGCGCGGCAGGTTTCCATTTCAATATCTGCGGGATTTATCTGTATGTCAATATCCTCGGCCTCGGGCATAATGGCTACGGTAATGGTGGAAGTGTGCACGCGGCCGCTTGCTTCGGTATCGGGCACGCGCTGGACGCGGTGGGTGCCGGCCTCGTCGCGAAGCCACGAGTAGGCGCCTTCGCCTTTGATAAACATACTGGCGTATTTACAGCCTTTTAAGCCGGTGGGAGTATAATCCAAAAGTTCCGTCTTCCAGCCCTTTTGCTGGGCAAAATGCTGATAGACGCGCAGCATCTCTGCGGCGAAAATTGCGCTCTCATCGCCGCCCGCGCCGGGGCGGATTTCAAGGTAAATATTTTTGGAGTCGTTTGGATCCGGCGGAATAATAAGCAGGCGGAGCTCCTTGATAATTTGCGCGGGTCTATCTTCAATCTCGGCAAGTTCGGCCGCGGCAAGAGCGGCCATGTCCTTATCGGAGCCGTCTTCAATAATTTCTCTTGCCTGTTTTATCGCGCTTTCAAAACGCTCAAGCTCTTCTATCTTTTCTATGACGGGGCTCAAAAAAGCGTGGCGTTTTGTTCTTTCCAAAAAAACGTCCTGAGGCAAAGCGCCTTTTGCAAGTTCTTCTTCTATCCGCCGAAATTCTTCCTTAAATTTATTTATATCCATAATTTATAATTTATCCGTAATTTATAATTTATCCGTAATTAAGTTTTGCGTTTATATCTATAAAAAAGCATACCCCCGCTTTAGCGGGGGTATGCTTATAAAACGAATCGCGCTACTTTGCTTCTTTTTTGGCTTCTTTTTTAGCTTCTTTGGCTTTCTTTGCCTCTTTAGCTTTCTGGGCGGCCGCTTTCACGGGCGCGGTGGAAAGAACCATTTTCTTAACAACTTTTTTTGCCTTTACTTCGGTCTTGGGTTTTCTTGTTACCATCTTGCCTTCGGTTGCGGCAAATTTTTTGTTAAATTTCTCAACGCGGCCTTCGGTATCAAGCATTTTCTGCTTGCCGGTAAAAAACGGATGACAGGCGGAACAAATATCAAGCTTAACGGCTTTCATTGTAGAGCGCGTCTTAAATTTGGCGCCGCAGGCGCAGACGACTTCTACCACTTCGTATTTAGGATGTATTTTCTCTTTCATTATAATATACCTCGGAAAAATTCTAAATATATTATACAAAATTTTTGCCGCTCTTACCCGCGCTTTTACCTCAAAGCAAAACGCGGCTGCCAAAGCTACTTGTGAAGACGGGGCTCAATTTGCTAAAATATATTTACTAAATTTAAGAGGTACCAAAATGGCAAAATTAAAAACCGGCCGTCATACCAGCGCCTTAAAAGCCCAAAGGCAGGCGGTCAAGAGAAATTCCAGAAACACGGGGCTTAAAAAAACTATACGCTTAACGGCAAAAAAAGTTGCCGCGACGAAAAATCAGGAAGCGTTAAATGTCGCGTCTTCGGCTTTGGATAAAGCGGCAAAAAAAGGCGTTATCCATTGGAAAAACGCCGCACGCAAAAAATCGCGCATGGCTAAGCTTGTCAACAAAACCGCAAAAGCAAAATAATTTAGCATCGCATAAAAAATTAAAACCCGTCTTTATCAAAGAAGACGGGGTTTTAATTTTAGGATAAAAAACAGGATTTATTTACACGCAAAATTATTTTGTAAAAAACTTTCGCGCGTTAATCTTTATCAGCCGAGGGATAAAAATAAACGTCTAATTGTTTGAAAAGAAATCCCGCCTCGGCAAGTTTTTTTCGGTTTATATCCCAGTATTTGGAATTAAGAGCGCGGGCAAGGTCTTCCTCGGTTATCTTAAGAGCCAAGGAAACCACCTGAAAAGAATAATCTCTATGCAAAGCGACTTTGGGCACATTGGTATCGCCCAAATACAGCCCCTGGCTTTTATACACAACGCCTTTGTAGAGAAACTCATAGTTACATAAAATCTTTCTCAGCATAATATTACCCTTTTTCTATTAGTTTAGCATATTATCCCAAGTCTATAATATTCCATTGCTTTTCATAAAGAGCAGTAAGGCGTCTTTTGAAGGCGGCGTTCTCGGGCTTTTTTAAGTTTTCATCGGTTTGAAGGAGAAGGTTGCGATCCTCAACAGCCCAGCGCAAAACTTCCCTGTCGCGCAAAATATCTCCCGTCTTAAATTCCAGTTCCCCGCTTTGGCGCGTGCCTAAAATTTCGCCGGGGCCGCGCAGGGCAAGGTCTTGCTCGCCTATCTTAAAGCCGTCGGAGCAGCGGCAGATAATATCAAGCCTGCTGCGTCCCGCCGCGCCCGTTTGTTTTGAGGGCACTAAAACACACTGAGAGGAAGCATCTCCCCTGCCTATGCGCCCGCGCAGCTGATGGAGGCTGGCCAGGCCAAAACGCTCCGCGTTTTGCACTACCATAACGGTAGCGTTCTTAACGTCAATGCCGACTTCTATTACCGGAGTTGCGGCCAAAACGTCTATTTTGCCGCTTGAGAAATCTTCCATTATTTTTTGCTTCTCTTTGCTTTTCATAGCGCCGTGTATCATTTCAATCTTATAATCGGGGAGAAGCGTTTTCAGCCGCTCAAATTCCTTCGTTACGGATTTAAGCGTAAGTTTATCGCTCTCGTCAATTAAAGGATAAACCACGTAAGCCTGACGGCCCAACGCAAGCTCTCTTTCAATAACTTTCAGGG
>JAEWSL010000022.1 GCA_023398295.1 Elusimicrobiota bacterium
CTAAAACTATAATATCCTGCGGCGGGGCGATTGCAAGGCCGTTTTCCCCGGCGGCTTTAATTACCGCTTCCGGCGACTTAAAAATATTAATTTGGTAGCGCAAATACTGATTTTGGGCTTCCTTAAATTCAATATCTTCCATAAGAGAAGCTATGCGCGCCCCCGTCTTTTCCTTCTGCACGCGCTCCATAGCAAGAATTAAAATAAATAAGCCCGCAATAAAAATCCAGTAAATCGGTTTCATTTTACCCTCTCTATAAGGCGCAACTTTGCGCTGCGCGCGCGCGGATTTGCCTTTACCTCTTCGTAAGAGGGCTCTATAACCTTCTTGTTCACTAACGCAAATACGCCGCTTTGCGCCAAAGCCTTAAACCCCTGTTTTATTATCCTATCCTCGTCGGAGTGAAACGTAAGAACAGCCGCGCGCGCGCCGCTTTTGAGCAAAATTTGCGAAATAACCTGCGGCAGCCCGCGCACGCAGTCCAGCTCGCCGTTAACGGCTATTCTCAAAGCCTGAAAAACTTTTGTCGCGGGGTGTATTTTGCCAAAACGCGGGCTTACGCTTTCAATTATATGCGCAAGCTGCAAAGTAGTCCTAATTTCACTTTCGCGCCGCGCCTCAAAAATCGCAAAAGCAATTTGACGGGCTTTATATTCCCCCCCGTAATCGCGGAAAATTTCTTCAAGTTTCTCCACACTCTCTTTGTTTACGATATCCTTCGCGCTTTGCCTCGCGCCGCCGTCAAAGCGCATATCAAGGGGGCCGTCCCTTAAAAAACTAAAGCCGCGCGCGGCGTCATCAAGCTGATAGGAGCTTAAGCCCAAATCAAATAAAGCGCCATCAACGCCGGCAAGACCTTCCCTCCGCAGGACGGAAGGAATTTCAAGATAACTTTTATGGAAAGTTTTAAGCCTTGCGTCGTTTACGTTCTGGCGCGCCATTTTAAGGGCGTTTTCATCTTTGTCAAAGCCGAGCACCAAACTTTCCCCCCCGAGGAGAGAAAGCAAAGCTTTCGCGTGTCCGCCGAGGCCTAGGGTGCCGTCGGCAAAAACGCCGTTTTTAAGCGCGCCGCCATGCGCTATTAGCGAAGTTATTTCGCGCGCAAGCACGGGCTGGTGTTTCCAAATAAAGGTATTATCGCCCGCTGTCATTTTTTAACCTCCGCATTGTTAAAAACAAACGCGCCGTAAGAAGGCAGGCCCGCGCTCTGCAACTGCGCCTGCCAAGCAAATTCAAGCGCGCTCAAGGTATTAAAAGGCATACCGTAAGCGCGGTATAAAGCGCGGCCGACTGGCATACCTTTGCGCAAATTGTCGGCAAAAAGGTAAAATTCGTCCTTCGTCTTTGACGTCAGCAGATAACTGACCACGCTGTATGACTGCGCATACCAGGACAAAATATCCTGCTCGCCGTAAAAAGATAAATTGTTTACCGAAGAAAACTCCCCGAAATCCAGATAACGCCCGCTCTGGAAATCCCTCGCCTCGCGCTTTAGCCAGGCGTTGTTCTTATCGTCCTGGGCAAGACTTTGCATATAGACGGCAAAACCCTCGCTCAACCAAAGCGGGCTTGCCTTGGGATAAAAGAAGCCGTCAAAATAAAGATGCGTCATTTCGTGCACCAGATTGCCGGCAAAATTGTAATTTTCAAGGATAAAAACGGCATTATCCCCCACGTCAGCGCAGGCAATGGACCAGGAAGGCTTATCTGTATATTTTGCATAGGCGTTTTTGGTTCTAAAAAGCATTAAAAACACTCTGTCAAATTTGGTGAAGAGAGAGAAGGGCATAATCTCTAAAACCAAATCGCCGTGCAGTTCCTCAAGAAACTTCTTTAACTGCGGCGTTACGTCAAGCTGTTCCCTGTAAACCAGATAACTGTTGGTTTTAGCGGAATAAAAACCCTTGGGCAAAGCAAACAGACCGTCGCGCGAAATGCGCTTAAAAGAAATTAAGGATAGAGAAGAAGGCTCCCTTTTAATATCGCCAAAATCGCCCAAATAAAACTTTTGGGAAGCGGTTTTGTCTTCCTCCGAAACAGGCGCGCTCTGCGTTTGCGAAGACGGCGTTAAGGCAGGGATATCGTCCCCTTCGGCCCCCTTAAATATGTCTTTTGCGGCAGCCTGCGGATTTTGTTTTTCAAAGCGCGCCTTGAGCCTTGCTTCTTTGTACTCGCGCACAGCCGAAGAAGGCGAAATAATAAATTTCTGCACCCTTCTGCCTAAAAAAGCTTCGTCGGCAAGCAGAACGCATAATATCGCAAGCAAAGTGCCCAGCAGCAAGTTGATTCTTCTTGTTATATCCATATATACGCGCGGCCTCTTTTATAAATTCCCGCAAAACGCAAAACTAAGCAAAACAAACAAAGAGAAAACGGCTTAAATAACTGCTTTTCTAAATACTACTAATTTTCTGCCTTTATCATCAGAAGGCAAAGCGTAGGAAAAAGAAAGCGCTTCCTCCCTACTAGCGGCGCAAAACCCCTGTAATGGCAAAACAGTTTGCTGCTCCTGCGTCTGATAAGCTATAAAATAACCGCCCGCTTTAAGCGCGGCGCAGCAGACGGGCAAAATGTCTTCAAGCGCGCCCATGGCGCGCTCCGTTGTAAAATCAAAATCCCGCGCGGTATTGTCCGCATTTGCCCTAAGGCGCAAAACCTGCGCGCGCTTGAGCGCGCCAAAGCGCGAAGCAAGCTTAAAAATTACCCATTGCAAAAAACCGCATCTGCGCTCAAGACTTTCAATTAAAGTTACCTCGGCGCGCTCCGCAAGAGCAATTTGCAGGGCAAAGCCTATATAGCCCGCGCCCGCGCCGAAATCGGCTATTTTAAGCGCGCGGGGAAAGCCGTTGTCTTCTTCAGCCAAACCCTTGGCGGAGGCAATTTTATTTATTAAAGCCGCGCCGACAAGCCCGTCCAAAATATGCCTGTCCCAAATTTCCTGCTTATCTTTAACGCTTGTCAAATTAAGGGAAGTCCGCTTTTCCCACACCAGGTCGGTGTAGGCAAGCAAAGCGTCAATTTGCCAGGTTTCAAAGGGCAGGCCCAAAGCGTTTATAAAATCCCCGCGCAAATCAAGAGAAGACTTCATTTTTCCTGCTCCTCCTGAACTTTTCTATATTGACGGCGATAAGCTGCACGTCGGCCGGCGTTATACCCGCTATCCTTGAAACCTGCCCCAAGGTGCGCGGTTTTATTTTTGATAATTTTTGGCTGCTCTCTATCAAAATCCCTTTAACCAAAGAAGGCTCAAAACCCTCGGGGATAAGAATGCTGTCTGCGTTTTGCAGGGTTTTTGCGTCCTTGATATTTCGCTCCAGATAGCCGCTGTACTTGCGCTGTATCTTGGCGGTGTTTTGCGCGTTTGCAAGCTGCCATACGCCCAGAGAACTTTCCACAATATCAGCCTCGGGATTTTTTACAAGGGTTTCAACGGCGCGCTTATAATTTTCAAAATCAGCCTCGTATTTTTGAGGCAGAAGGCCGTACTTAAAAGCGTAAGGCGCAAGGCGCAAATCGGCGTTATCGCTTCTTAAAAGCAGGCGGTACTCCGCGCGCGAAGTAAACATTCTGTAAGGCTCGTTTACGCCTTTGGTGACGAGATCATCTATAAGAACGCCGATATAAGCCTCGTCGCGTCTTAAAACAAAAGGCTGTTCCCCGCGGATTTTTAAGGCGGCGTTTATGCCAGCCATAAGGCCCTGTCCCGCAGCTTCCTCATAACCCGTAGTGCCGTTTACCTGCCCCGCCAAAAACAGACCGCTTACGGTTTTTACTTCTAAGGAAGGATACAGCTGCGTAGGCGGCAGATAGTCGTACTCAACAGCGTATCCCGAACGCGTAATCTGCGCGCGCTCAAGGCCCGCTATAGATTTAAGAAGTTTGTACTGCACATATTCCGGCAGGCTGGTGGAAAGGCCCTGTATATAAAATTCTTTCGTGCGCGCGCCCTCGGGCTCAAGGAAAACGGGGTGGCTTCTGTGCGCGGGGAATTTGACGGCTTTATCTTCTATAGACGGGCAGTAGCGCGGCCCTACGCTGTGGATATTGCCGCTGTAAAGCGCGCTTTCTTTCATATGCTCTTGGAGAACTTTTGCCGTTTCTTCCGTCGTTCTGGTGATATAACATTTAAGAAAATCTTTTTTCTGCGGACGGTTAAAGACGGATAGCGGCATATAATTTTCGTCGGAAGGCTGTTCGGTAAACTTAGTGAAGTCAACCGTTCTTGCGTTAATTCTCATAGGAGTGCCGGTTTTAAGACGCCCCGTTCCCAAATCCAAAGCGCGCAGGCTTTGGCTTAAATATCTGCTTGCGTTATCGTTATATCTGCCGCCCTCAAACATAAGTTTGCCGATATGTATGGTGCCGCCCATAAAAGTGCCCGCCGTTATTATAACGCAGCGCGCGCCATAGCGCGCTTTGCGCAAAGTTTCAACGCCGGCGATGGAGCTATCGTCAGATAATACGGCGGTAACTTCGTCCTGCAGGACGGCAAGATTCTCGCAGCTTTCAAGATAATATTTGTAGGTAAACTGGTAAACTTTTTTATCGCATTGCACCCGAGGCGACCAAACGGCTTCCCCCTTGCCGGTGTTAAGCATATGATAGTGCAAAGAACTTTCGTCGGTAATCTTTGCCATTGCGCCGCCAAGAGCGTCAATCTCGCGCACAATCTGCCCTTTGGCTATGCCGCCTATGGAAGGATTGCAAGACATTTGCGCAATAGTATCCAAATTCTGCGTTATAAGCAGCGTGCGCGCGCCCATGCGCGCAGCGGCAAGGGCCGCTTCGCATCCCGCGTGCCCGCCGCCTGCAACTATAACGTCAAAACACTCCGTAAATTCCGCCATAAATTTTTATTCCCGTTTAAGCCTGTTTACTGCCGCTTAAGCCGCCTTATTTGCCAACGCAGAATTTGGAAAATATTATATCCAAAATATCATCTGCGCTAACCTCTCCCAAAAGTTCGCGCAGTAAATTAAGAGCGCGGCGCAGGTGCTCGGCGCAAAGTTCGCCCTCGCGCAAATTGCCTTGGGCTTGCCGCAGTTCTTGGGCCGCAGCACAGAGGGCTTTGTAATGCTGCGCGCAGGTAATTATGATATCCTGCCCGCCTAAAGAGCTCAACCCGAGAAGCTTTATTACCGCCTCTTTAAGATTATCTACGCCTTCCCCCGTCTTAGCCGAAACTAAAACCGCGCCTTCTGCCGCGCAAAGCGCGGCCGCGGCCGCCGCCGGCTGCTTACCCATCAAATCAGACTTATTTAAGACCTTTACAACGCGCGCTGCGCGCAAAGAAACTTCTTCAAAAAGCTTGTCCTGGGCGGCGGCGTTCTGCGAAAAATCGCGTACGAACAAAACGACGTCCGCCTGCTCTAAAGCCTGGCGGGAACGCGCAACGCCCTCTTTTTCGGCGCCGCAGGAAGCGGCGTTATTTATGCCGGCGGTATCAATTAAGAGAAGGGAATAATCTTTAACTTTAATATAAGTTTCAACGGTGTCGCGCGTAGTGCCGCTTTCTTCTGAAACTATTGCGCGCGCATAGCCGCAAAGGGCGTTAAGAAGGCTGCTCTTGCCGCTGTTGGGCAGGCCGATGATAGCGGTTTTTACACCCTCTTTTATAAGCCGCCCGCTGCTATAGGTGGCGCAAAGAGCGTCTATATGCGATAAAGTGCCGCTAAGAAGGTTTTGGGCTTTGGGCTTTTCAAGGGCGGGCATTTCGTCGTCGGCGTCGTCAAGACGCACTTCTATCTGAGCCAAAAGTTCGCTGAGGTTTGTTTTAATTTCTTTGAAAACTTTGGAAAGCCTGCCTTCTAAAATATTTAGCGCGGCTTTGTGCTGGCTCTTGTTTGAGGCGGCAATTATGTCGCAAACGCCCTGGGCTTGCGTCAAATCAAGCTTGCCGTTTAGGAAGGCGCGCATCGTAAATTCCCCGCCTTCGGCGGGACGAAGACCAAGACTGCAAAGCAACTCAAGCGCGCGCGCCTTTATGTAGGGAGAAGCGTGAAGGGATAGCTCAAAACAGTCCTCCCCCGTATAGCTTTTGGGGGCGGCGTAATAAACGGCGACGGCGGTATCAAGAATTTCTTTACCGTCGTAGACTTTTACAAAACAGGCTTCGCGCGGCGCAAAATTATCTTTTTTTGTAAGAGCGCAAAGCGCGCTTAAAGCCAGAGGCCCGCTTGCGCGCAAAAGAGCCAAAGCCCCGCTTGAGGGCGCGCTTGCGAAGGCGGATATGGTATCTTTATTTGCAACGTCCATATATATATTTTACTTTTTTATCCGCGCCAATGATAATAGATATATTAAAGACAACGGCATTTTGGTATAAAAAGAAAAACTGTCAGATGAACAATTTTCTTTTTATAGCAAAATGCTGTTGTCGTCTTCTGTTGTTTAACTGGAAAAGCGAAGCTTGGACATTGCTTCGCATAGCTTACCCCGCATATGGCGCGCCGTTGGCGCGCAAGCCAAAAAATCTGTTGTTTAACTGGAAAAGCGAAGCTTGGCATTTGCATTGCTTTGCTTATTTGTTGAACGTGCGCTCAAGCGCACAACCAAAAGAATGGAAAATTGTGCGCCTGATATAATCGTTGTTATCAGCAAATTGTCGTTAATGAAACGGGTTATTTAAGCATTGATAACAATATCCCCGCCACCACCGCCGAACCTATAACCCCCGCCACATTAGGCCCCATGGCGTGCATCAGCAGATAATTGTTAGGATCATACTCCTGCCCTACCTTATTTGAAACGCGCGCGGCCATCGGCACAGCCGAAACGCCCGCGCTGCCGATAAGCGGGTTAATTTTATGTTTGGAAAATAAGTTCATAAACTTGGCCAGCAAAACGCCGCTGCCCGTGCCGACGCAAAATGCCACAAGCCCCAAAATTACGATGGCTACCGTCTTAAACTGCAAAAATTTATCAGCCGCCAGTTTGGAGCCTACCGCAAGACCAAGCAAAATTGTAACTATATTTATAAGTTCGTTCTGGGCGGTTTTGCTTAGTCTGTCTGCCACGCCGCACTCTTTAATGAGGTTGCCGAACATCAGCATGCCGATAAGGGGCGTAGCGTCGGGAATAAATAAAATACAAAGCAAAAGCACAGTTATGGGAAATAAAATCTTCTCCCTCTTACTGACGTGGCGCAACTGCTCCATAACTATTTTTCTTTCTTTCTCGGTCGTAAGCAGGCGCATTATTGGCGGCTGTATTATGGGCACAAGAGCCATATAAGAATAAGCCGCAACCGCAATTGCGCCCAAAAGTTCCGGCGAAAGTTTGGAGGTTAAAAATATCGCGGTGGGCCCGTCCGCCCCGCCGATAATGCCTATTGAGGCGGCGTCCCTTACGCTGAAAGTAAGGTCGGGAATAAAATTGCCCAACATAAGCGCGCCAAAGATTGTAAAGAAAATGCCAAACTGCGCCGCCGCGCCTAAAAGCATTGTGCGCGGATTTGCAATCAGCGGGCCAAAATCCGTCATAGCGCCGACGCCCATAAATATCAACAGAGGGAAAAGGCCGCTCTCAATGCCAAGCCCGTATACCTGCCCCAAAAAGCCGCCAAAAGCGGTGGTAACAACGCCGCCGTCGCCCGCGGTCATAGTGCTCAAAGCCGCAATGCCCGCGACAGGTATGTTTGAAAGCAGTCCGCCAAAGCCGATGGGGATAAGCAAAAGAGGCTCAAACTGTTTGACGATGCCAAGCCATAAAATAAACAGGCAGATAATTATCATCACAATCTGCCCGATTTGAAAATTGGCTATGCCCGTAGTGCCCCAAAGATTAAAAAACGATTGTACGATATCCATTTTTAAGCTCCTTCCCTTAACCTAAAACGGCCACAACAGCGCCGGTTTGCAATTGCTCGCCGTTTTTAACTTTGAAAGTTATTTTGCCGTCGGCGGGGGCTTTGATTTCGGTTTCCATTTTCATAGCTTCAATAACAAGTATCGGCTGGCCTTTTGCAACTTGCGCGCCGTCCTCAACGGGAAAGCGCATCACCACGCCGGGCAGCGGGGATTTGACCTCAACGCAGACTGCCGTTGCGGCGCAAGTCTTTGCGTCCGCCGCGCTTTTTGCGCCTGTCTGCGCCGCCGCGCTCAAGCCCTCCTTGACGTCAACATCGTAAGTTTTGCCGTTTACCACAGCTTTGCCGTTTTCAAAAGAAATTGCAAAACTTTCGCCCGAAACCGTAACAGTATAGGCGTTTGCGCTCTTCTTTTGGGTTTGCTCGGAAACGTTTTTCCTCACGCCGAGTTTGGCTTCGCCTTTGAGAAACGCTATGCCCTTTTGGCCGCAGGCTGCGGCGATAAAAACATTTTCGTCCGTAACGGGAAGATTATTTGAGGTAAGCATTTCCGTAGCGGGCTTTACGCCTTTTTTAGGGTTTGCGTCGTTGATTTCAAGAACGGTTTTTTTAGTAGGCTCAAGCCCCATTTGCGCCGAGGCAAGTTTTACTATTTCTGCGTCGGGCTCAACAGGCGTTTTGCCAAAGTAGCCTAAAACCATTTTGCCGTAGCCGTCGGCAAACTTCTTCCAAGGGCCAAACATTACGTTGTTAAAAGCCTGCTGGAAATAAAACTGACTGACGGGGGTAACCGAAGTGCCAAAGCCGCCTTTTCTGACGGCTTCGCCCATGGCGTTAAAAATCTCGTCGTATTTATCCATAATGCCGTTGTCCCTTAGCATTTGAGTGTTGGCCGTAAGCGCGCCGCCCGGCAGCGGGGAAAAGGGAATAGTAGGCTCCACCTTAAGGGCCTCGGGCGGCAGGAAATAATCTTTCATGCAGTCCTTAAAAACTTCTTCGGCTTTTTTAACTTTCTCCACGTCTATATCTAAAGTGTAATTGCTGCCGCGCAGGGCGTGCCACATTACCAAAATGTCCGTCTGGCAGGTGCCGCCGCTGGCGGGCGCCATAGAAAGGTCAATCCTGTCTGCGCCGCCTTCAATTGCCGCTAGATAGCAGGTTGCGCCGTTGCCGCCCGTTTCGTGCGTGTGGAAGCAGACTTCCACTTCGGACGGAAGCATTTTCTTTGCAAGCATTATGGTTTCTTTGACGGTAGCGGGCGTGCTTGTGCCGCTTGCGTCTTTGAAAGCAACGCTGTCAAAAGGCACTCCGGAATCTAAAATTTGTTTTAAGATGCCTGCGTAAAATTTGGGGGTGTGTACGCGGCCTTCTTTATCCCAAGAGGGCGCAAGGGACATCATGGTAACGGTAACTTCGTGTTTTAAGCCGGCGTCTTTAATGCATTTGCCGCTGTAGATTAAATTGTTAACGTCGTTAAGCGCGTCAAAATTTCTAATAGTGGTAACGCCGTGCTTTTTGAAAGTCTGCGCGTGCAGCTTTATGATATCCGACGGCTGGGAATCAAGCCCGACAACGTTTACGCCGCGCGCAAGCGTTTGCAAATTAGCGTCGGGGCCGACAGCTTTGCGAAAAGCGTCCATAACGTCGTAAGCATTCTCCTGATTATAAAAAAACGCGCTTTGGAAAGTTGCCCCGCCGCCCGATTCAAAATGCGTAACGCCCGCTTCGCGCGCGGCCTGCACCGCGGGAAGGAAATCTTTGGAAATCACTCTTGCGCCGTAGACGGACTGAAAGCCGTCCCTAAAAGCCGTTATCATAAACTTAATCTTCTTCATTTTTTATTTCTCCTTTGTTTATGCTTTTATCAAAGCACTTACTACCTGTTATAAATCTTTCTTAAATCTTTTTTCGCCGCTTACTTAGTTTTACTTGGCCTTACTTGGCAAAATGTTTCGCCGAAGCCACCGCAAGGGCAATTTTAAGCTTCTCCGGGACGAAAACCGTTCCTACGCTTTTCTTTTCAACTTTTTGCGGAAAGCGTTTTTCCAGAAGGTTCACAATTAAACCTAAAACTATCATCACGACGACAAGCAGGATAAGAAACAAAAACGTCGTGCCCATGCCCACTACCATAAGTTCAAAACTCTTCTCCAAAACCTCTGTGTTCATTTTTACTTACTCCTTGTTTACGTAATTAAATCAAAAATCCATATCGCCTACGGCAATTTCTTTAAGGCCGCCGTCCTGCGCCTCAAGCGCAAGAAGGCCTTCCTCCGTAATATCGCGCAAAATCCCCGTAAAAACACCCTGCGCGGTGCGCAAGGTGACAGTATTGCCCAAGGCGCAAAGCGCGGCCTTAAAATCCCCCCTTATGGCGGCAAAGCCGTTTTCCATAATACGGGAGTAATAACCGTCAAAAGCAGTACATATTTCTTCAAGCAAAGCTTGAGAATCAAAATTAAAGCCAAGCTCTTTTAAGGTAACGGCAGGCTTGTCGCAAAGTAGTTTTGGCTGTGATAAATTTAGTCCCGCGCCGACGATAATTCCCAAAAGCGCGCCGTTTTGGTCAAGCACGCATTCGCTTAAAATGCCGCAAAGTTTTCTGCCGTCGCAAAGCACGTCGTTTGGCCATTTTATATAAGCGGCGACTTTATGGTTTTTTAACGTTTTGCAAACAGCCAAAGCCATGGCTAAAGTAAAAGAACAAAACGGACTGAGTTCAAAATTTTTAGGTTTTAAGACGACGCTGAAATATAAACCGCCCTCTTCGGACAGCCAAATGCGCTGCATGCGCCCTCGTCCGTCGGTTTGCATTTTTGCCGTTATCACGTCTTTATGCGAGAGGTCTTTTATATGTTCCTTAGCATAAGTGTTGGTGGAAGGCAGGTTGTCAAATCCTAAAATCCGCATACTATTATTTTAGCATTTAAGGACGAAACCCGCAACAAAGCCGCCCTTGAAAAAAGGCGGCTTATTTTCGTCTTAAATATAGCGTAAATTTGTTTAAGGGAAACGGTACACGTTTGTATAGGCTACGAGAGAAACTGCGCCAGAATCATACATAGTGCCCCTGCGCTCCGGCTGCGCATTGGTCAAAGCCGCGCAAAGCCTGTTTGCGCGCTTGTTATCAACGCCGGCGTAACAATATTTTTCATTGAGAGGGTTAAGATTCGCGTCCCAAATTCTTTCTTCGTAGGCGTATTGCTTTTCCCCGTTTTGATAACCCGCGCTGCCCTTTGAAAGTAATTCCCCCAAAAAATAAAAAGTTATAGAGGAGGAAGAATATCTGGATCTTATGGAATTACAATAAAGAGGGGCTAAATTCTTAGGCATAGTGATATCTAAATTGGCTATGCAATGCTCATACTTGCCCGTGGCAAGAAAAGAACGTCTTGAAGCGTTTGCAATCTGAGATACTAAGTCCATATGTGTTGAGTAATCGGCCTTGTCGGAAGCAAGCTGATACTGCGGCAAAGCAATGGCGGCAAGTATCCCTATGATTAAGACGACAATTAACATTTCTATAAGCGTAAAGCCGTTATGGGCTTTTTTATTAACACTTCTTTTAATTAAGTTTTCTTTCATATTCGCTCCGAAAATGCAAACGGCAATAAACTAAGACAAAACACGACTGTCTTAATTTGTGCGGTCTGCCATTCTTCTTTATTGTATATAAAAATCGTATATTAAAAAAAACGCACGTCAAATTCTTTTTTGGCGGTGCGCTTAGGCGCACACTTGGCAAATAGGCTAAGCAAAGCAAATTCCAAGCTTCGTTTTTTCAATTAAACAACAGATTTTTTGGCTTGCGCGCCAACTGTACGCCATATGCGGGGTAAGCTATGCAAGGCAATGTCCAAGCTTCGCTTTTCCAATTAAACAGCAGAAACAACGCGTAGTTTTACGTTTTTGTCGTTATAAATAAGGTGTCGTCCTTGCGCGAGGCGACGAACGGTTGTATTGTGAGGAGCGCTCGGAAGCAATCTTCAATTATTCTGTTGTCGTTTGCTGTTGTCTTTAAGTTTTATATTAATTTTCCGATTTACTACATAATGGAAGATTGCTTCCGAGCGTTCGCTGCGCTCACCTCGCGCAAAGACGACACTAATTGACAACGGCAAAAACACACGGCAACAAAGCGCACGCTTATGTGCGCCAAACGCATATAAACAAGTTCCCGCAAATTCTACTCTATCAAAAGGATTTTTTCTGTACTTAACACAACGCTATAACCTAAAAACCCCGACCTAGACGGGGTTCTCAAACGCACAAATACGGGCGCGCCTTTTGGACGCGCCCGCAAATCATTAAAACACTGGGAATGCTTTCTCTTACTCCGCCTTATCCTCGCCGGCAGGAGCTTCCTCAGCGGCAGGAATTACTTCTGCCTTGGGAGCCTCTTCAACTGCGGACGCAGGTTTGTTTTCAGCCTCGGGCTCTTCGGTTTTAGGTTCCCGAGCCTCGGGCTGAGGTTCGGGCATTTGCTGCTCTTCTTGAGCCTCTTCCTCTATATCCGCTTCGGGCTCATCCTCTCCGTCGCCCATAGATCCGCCCAGAGAACCCTGCAAAAGCTGCCCTAAAGTCGGGCGCGGGGCCTGCTTAAGATACTGGGCCACCACTTTGCGGTTTTGCACCTGGTCAAAACGTTTAACGGACAAATTTACCGTAAAAGCAACGCCGTCAACGCCGATGACCGCGGCCTGCACAACGTCGCCTTCCTTAGCGTTAAAATCGCGGCCAAGTTCAAACTCCGAGATATAGCCTTTGGTTTTATTTTTGCCGAGCTCAACTTCAACTTTCTCAGGCGTAATCTTTGTTATAATGCCTTTGACGTTACTCATATAAGGATAGCGTTTTTTAAGCAGTTCGGCCGGATTCAAGAATAATTGCTTAATGCCGAAATTCATTACGCCCTTTTCTTTATCAACCGATAAAAGTTTGGCTTTAATGCGCTGCCCTCTACGATAAGAGTTGAGCAGAGTTTCCTGCTCTCTCCACGCTATATTATCCAGGCTTACCACGCCTTCAATGCCGTGAAATCTCAAGTAAAGGCAGTCTTTCCCGACTTTAGCTACTACCACGCGCAGGATTTCGCCTTCTTTAACTTCGCCCAAAACCTGATCTCTGCGCACAAATTCGTCCTCTTCAAGCACTTGCTTTCGCGATAAAATGAGTTTTTGTTTGTCTTTAGAAAATTCCGCTATTACGGCTTTAATTTTTGCGCCCTTGGGCAGATAATGTTTATAAGCGGGGTGCAATTCGGAAAGAGAAAGCGGCATAAACCCGCTTACGCCGTAAACATCAATTTTATAGCCGCCTTTTACACATTCGGCCACCGTGCCTTTAACTCTAGTTTTATTTTCAAAAGCTGTTTTGCATGTATCCCACCCTAAAGTTTCAAGAGCGCGTTTATGAGAAAGGATACCGGGACGCTCGTCTGAACCTTTTCGGATTAAAATGGCCGTTACCTGCGAACCTATCGCCGGCAGAGGCCGCCCTTCAAAATCAGATACCGCTATAAGACCTTCTTTTTTATCCCCCGTGTCAACAAGAATATTATCTTGGGAAATCTGCACTACTTTTACGTTGACGATTTCTTTCTTATTAAGCTTTTTCTGCATTGCCTCCTGTTCGGCAAACAACTGATCCATCGTCATATTTTCCTGACTGTCGGTTGTCTGTACTTCTTGTTTCTTTTCTGGGTTAGTGGTCATATAAGTCTTTTACACTTGCCGCGTCCTAGGCGGGAAATGCGTATCCTCCGTTTAGTCTAATTTGCTTATTTCCTGCATAATTTTATCTGCAAAATCTTGGAATTGCTCTCTTACGTCTTTTGTTTCGTCGGGCTTAATCTTAAAGGGTTTGCCGTAGGTAACTTTTAGCGTCGCCTTAGTAAAAGGCAGTTTATCGGTATTAGCAACCCTGACCGGTAAAATATCCACGCCGCTGTGATAAGCCAAAAAACCTACGCCCGCTTTTGCTTTGCCCATTTTCCCCGTTTTGGAACGCGTGCCCTCCGGAAAAATAAAAAGGCTGTGCCCCTTCTCAATAACCTTAAGACAGGCTTTTATGGAAGATAAATCGCCGCCCTTTCTGTGCCTGTCCATTGATATATAGCTAAGCCGCTTAAATATCCAGCCCACAACAGGCACCGACATAATTTCCTTTTTTACTACGTAAATTGAGTCCCTTATCTGTCCGATAAAACAGCCTGCAAAAGGCGGATCAAAATTTGAAATGTGATTGGCCGCTATTATCAGCTTGCCTTTGACGGGTATATTTTCAAGGCCTTTAACTTCAATTTTGTAAAAGAGCTTAAAATACATCCTTGATATAAATTTTATCAAATTAGCAAGGTAAAGGGGAAGCCCTCTGAAAACGGGAGCCGCCGTATGCATTTGTTTTGAAATCTCCTCAACAACCTGCTTCAGCGTAAGAAAAGATGTGTCTATCACGACGGCGTCCGGCGCCGCTTTAAGCGGCGCGGCGACGCGGAGACTGTCGCGCTCGTCGCGCGTTTTTATGGCGGCTAAAATATCATCGTAATTTGCGGGACGGCCCTTTTGCCTCAGCTGCAGAACGCGGCGTTTTGCGCGCGAGCGCGCGCTGGCGGTAAGATAAAATTTATAAGGCGTTTGGGGGCAAACTACCGTGCCGATATCCCTGCCTTCAAGGACAATGCCTCCTTTACGGGCAAGCTCCTGCTGCGCCTGTGTTATTACGGCTCTTGCCGGCCCCACCGCGGAAGTTTTGCTGGCGGCGCTGCCTACTTCTTCTTTAAGCATTTCATCGCCGAGCAGGACTCCGTCTACTATAGCCTTAAGTTCGCCGTCCGGCAGGCGTTTGAAAGTCCATTTTATATCTTTTGCCGTCTGCGTTATTGCGGCAGCATCGTCCAAAGAAATGCCTTTTATAAGCGCCTTCCAGCCGAGGCAGCGGTACATCTCCCCCGTGCTCAGAAAGTCCAGGCCGTACTTGAGGGCAAGTTCTTTACCGACGGAGGATTTACCCACTCCCGCGGGCCCGTCAAGAGCAATTACGATTTTATTTCCGTCTTGTTTCTCGGCAAAAGACATCTTATATGCTACTCCGACTTCAAGTCAAAACCTTTAAGGGCAAGCAAAATAGCTTCCGGCTTTGTTGAATACTCAAGTATATCTTCCAGCGTGCAAAGGCCTTCTTTATATAAGGCGATTAAAGCTTCGTCAAAAGTGCGCATGCCGTAATAATCGCCGGCTTCAATAGCTTTATTGATATCGCCCATCTTATTATCCAAAATCATCTTTTTAATCTGTGCGGTGGGCACCATTATTTCTACCGCCGGAACAAGCCCCCCCGACACTTTGGGCAAAAGCCTTTGGCCTACCACGCCGCGAAGCAAATCTGCCACCTGAAATCTTATCTGCCCCTGCTGCTCGGGCGGGAAGGATTCTATTATCCTTGAAACCGCCTGCACCGCATCTACCGTATGTAGGGTGGAAAATACCAACTGCCCCATTTCCGCCGCGGAAATAGCCGCGCGGATAACCTCGGGATCGCGCATTTCGCCAAGCATGACAACGTTCGGATCCTGACGCATTGCATAGCGCAGCGCCGAAGTGTAGGAAACCGTATCCGTACCTAAAGAAAGCTGGCTGACGATGCCCTTTTTATCGCTGTGCACAAACTCTATAGGATCTTCCACCGTCAATATATGGACGGGGCGCGTGGCGTTGATATAGTCAATCATCGCCGCTAATGTGGAGGATTTGCCGGAACCTGTCATACCCGTAACCAAAATAAGGCCGCGGTGATTTTCAAGCATCTTTTTCAAAATGTCGCCGGGGAGGGTAAGGTCTTCAAAAGACGGGATTTGCAGAGGTATGTGGCGTATCGCCATACAAATTTTGCCCGACTGGCGGAAAACGTTAAACCTGAAACGGCCGTACTCTTTTGCGTCCAAAGAAAAGTCTACGCTGAGGTTTTGGTCAAAAAGTTTCTTCTCGCGCTCGCCCATGATGGCGGCGGCTATTTTTTTGACGTCGTCGTTAGTTAAAAAACAATTGTCTATGGCGCGTATTTTTGTGTTGATGCGCACGCACGCGTTGGAGTTTCCTCTTATATGAAGACCGCTGGCCTTATTGTCCACCACTGTCTTAAGCAGCGTTGTTAAACCTATTGCCATATTATTTTCCCTCTCTTTTACGGCGTATAAACGCCGGTATCAGCATAAAATCGGAATCTATGCCTATATCGTCTTTTTCTTCTTCGCGAGCAGGCGCGGCAACCCTTAAACCTACGCCGTTTGCGGCCCTGTTCTTCATAACTTCGGCCGCACTGGCCGCCTTCTTCTGCGGCTTTTGAGAACTAAAATGCCTTGCAAAAAAACCTCCCTGTGAGCGGGAACCCGCCGCCTGAGCGTCCGCTGCCGGCTGGGAAGGCTGCGTAATGGCGGGCCCTGCGGGCGCAAGATTATTTTTCAGCGGGAAAGGGATATGCGTGGAAGTAATTTCCGCCGCGTTAAGAGGCCTCATGGCCAAGCTCGGCTGGCCCGCGCGCGCAAAACCCGTGGCTATCAAAGTAACCTTTATATTATCGGGGGCCATAGAACTGTCGCAGGCATAGCCGAATTTTACAAAAGACCTTTTTTGCACAAACTGCGAAATCTGATTCATAACCTCGCCCTGTTCAATTATGGGTATCTTCTCGGCGGAGGTAAATAAAACCAAAGCCCCGCGCGAGCCGGTTATATTCGCGTCCTGCACCAAAGGCGAAGAAATTGCCTTTTGCAGAGCGATAAGATGCCTGTTAGGCCCGCTTGCTTCCCCTATGCCTATAATGGCGGGGCCGCTTTTTAGCATAATTGCCTTCAAATCGTTATAATCAATATTGATTTTGCCGGGGCGCAGGATAACTTCGCTTATACCTTTCACCGCTTGGAATAAAACTTCGTCCGCCATGGCAAAAGCCGTGTCGGAATCGGTTTGGGCGTCAACGTTTTCCATAAGTTTATCGTTGGGGATTATAATCATGGAGTCGGCGTACTTTTCCATCTCTTTTATGCCTTCTTCGGCGTGCTCGCAGCGCATAAAACCCTCAAACTTAAAAGGGCGCGTAACAACGCCGACTATTAAAATGTTGTCCCCGTATGTTTCTTTGGCCGCGCGGGCAATTTCGGGCGCAACGCCCGTGCCCGTGCCGCCGCCCATGCCGGTGGTAATAAAAAGAAGGTCGGTATCGGCTACTATCATGCTAAGCTGGTCCATGGATTCTTCGGCTGCTTTTTTGCCTATTTTCGGATCCCCGCCCCCCCCCAATCCCATGGTTTTATTATCCCCGC